>JAEEHQ010000035.1 GCA_016280915.1 Bacteroidales bacterium | reverse complement strand
GGGTGCGGCGCGTGGTGGCGCGGCGGCTCTGCACGGCGTGGCCGGCGGCATCGTAGACGGTTATCTCGGCCGGAAGGTCGGCCCCGTCAAGGGTCACCGTGACGCTCTCGCGCGCAGGGTTGGGCGTGAGGGCGAAGAGGGCCGCTGCCTCAGGCGATTCGATGCCCTCAAAGGCGCTGCTGTCCACCCCGAAAATGGCGGTGAAGGAGGTGTCCTGCGTCACCACGATGGTGCGGGGGGTCTCGCGGCTGCCGTCATTCCAGCGCCGGAAGTAGTGTCCCGCATTGGGCAATGCCTCGATTCGTGCCCCGGTGTTTTCGTAGTAGGTGCCACTACCTGTCACTCGGCCGTATGCTTCGTTGTTGCTGAACACCTCGACGGTGTAACTGGGTATGGCTTCGAAAATGGCGGTGAAGGCGGTGTCCTGCGTCACCATGATGGTGCGCGGATTGTCCCTCACGCTGTCATTCCAGCACACAAAGCGGTATCCGCTGCCGGGGCGAGCCCCTATGTTGGCTGTCTCTCCCTCATAGTAAGTGCCTCCGCCTGTTACGTCGCAATGCCCGCTGTCGCTGCTCTGCACCTCCACGCTATATAGCGGCAAGGAGTCAAAATAGGCGGTAAACGCCGTGTCGCTGACCACATAGACGGTGCGCGGGTTGGTTGTGTCTCCGTCGTTCCAATGGCTGAAGACGAAGCCCCGCTTGGGCACGGCGGTTATGGTCTGGTATGTCGAGTCGGGGTAGAAGGCCGTATAGAGCCCGAGTCCTTGCGAGGCATCGGCACTCGATACCTCCATATAGCGCTGGTCGTCGGTGATGATTCCGAAGGGCCCAAAAGCGCTCCAATCCCTTTTGAGACAGAATGGTTCATTGCCATGGGTCCTTGATGCAACTAATGCGTTGGTGTCGTGACACCTGTCCCAAAAATCGCCAACGGAAACATAATGGGTCGGAAAGTGCAGCCATCCGTGTGGCGCCGGGTCAGTAAGATCATGTCGCATAGTGCTGTGTTGGGAGCCCCCCAACCAGAACTCCCCCTCCACAGTATACACCGTGTCGAACAATGCCTCGTAGACATGGCAGTAGTAATTCTGCCCTGCAAATACGGTGTCGAGGGTGCTCTGCAGGCACATCATCTTGGGGTGCGCGGTGTCCCAGCGCACGGAGTCTATGCAAAGCAACTCGAAGCAATCTGGCTTGTATTGCGTGGTGTCCCTGCCCACGGAGTCTTTTCCATGCAAATCGGTGCAACCTGTCTTATTCACGGCGTTCGGTATGCGCTGATACAGATAGAAGACCTCGCGCAGCCTCGCGCTGTCCAATACCGGGTAATAATAGTTGCCACCGTTTAATTCTTTTGGATCATCCCCCGAATATTGCGACAGCATTCCCCAGATTCCTTTAACCCTAATCGGATGCGAAGCATACTGCTTATACGCTACTTGATAATTCGGCTCATTATAGAAAGAAAAGCTATAAAATGCAATCCGATTCGGGGTCCAATGGAAATAGTATGTGTCACGCCCGTCGTTATAGATATGGATGGAGTCGCGGCCCGACCCGTACAGATACCAGTTGACGGTGTCGTACCATGCCCCGTACCAATAGCTGGGCAAACGTACTCCACAGGGCAATGTGTCGGTTGAAATGCGCGTGTTCTGCGCCTGAAGGGTGGTGCAAAGCCCCACCGCAATTACAATTGTCAAAAAAATCTTTTTCATGGCTGTTTATTTAATACATTTTTTACAAACTATGGATTTGGAAAAGTCCGTATCGGAATAACTGATGACCTTACTGTGATATTCTTTTTCTTTTGTGAATTTCCATTCAGCTACTAGCCTAGCCGCCTGCTGACCACCGAGGGAAGTGCGATGGATAGCAATGCGATAAGTGCCAGGGTTTTAGTTGTTTTCTTCATAATTTTTCAAATTGGATAATGAAAGGTTATTAATCATTGTTTCGAATTGCCAATACTGAACGCTTCTATATTGAAGCATGTTGTTGATATGAAATACGCATATTATTTTATCTGTGAATGAGCATAGGATACCATCATTATTAGTTTTTTCAGCGGTATCCATCTTCGAAGTGTAGTCGCACTTAGGGGCGAAATAAAATAATAATTGTCCCTTATTGAGCCTACTTTCCATCTTGGGGTCCATCAACTCGAGGCCGAAATCTTTCTTCATCCTATGCCATGCCGAGTCGGTGGAGGCCTGGAGGAGGGTGATGTCGACGGCGACGGAGTCGTTCAGGGAGTAGTCCTTGACGAAAGAGGCCTCGATGCCGTCGGTATGGTCATAGCAGCGATAGACCTCGCTGCATTGCGAGCGGGGCACCACCGCCTCGCCGTGGCGGTAAAGGACCATGGCCAACAGGACAGCTGCCATGACGAGCGCCAAACCTGCCAGCAGCCAGGGATTGATTGTGTGAGTGTTGTTTTTCATATATTCTTCAAAAGGTTGTCGACACTCTCCACCACTACCGTGCGCGAATGGTGCTGCCGATTGCTTTGGCGGAGGAAATAATCGTCGGAAGCCGAGGTGCAGGCACTGGCCGCAAAGGTGAACACCAGGAAGAGGGAAAGCAGGGCCAGCCGCAAGCCGTGGACTGTCGTGGGCACGGCAGGGCTGCCACCTCTGCGCCGTAGGATTGACGGGAGGCCACCCAGCAGCCACAGGCGCTCAGCTTGGTGGGGGTTTACACGCAGGGGGCGGAACAGCAACAGGGACACAAAACTCGCACCACAGGCCACCGCCACGCCCACCAAAAAAATGCCGAAAGCCACGGCAAACACCTGACGCGGCAGGGTGTAGGCAAAGGGCGCGGCGGTGAGCACCCAATAGATGAAGAAGGCAATGCTCATCAGCGTCAGCAGGCCGTTGGCAACAAGCAGCAGCCGGCGGTGGGAGCGCCTCGGAAGGGAGCTAACCACCACGGGAGACGGCGCGGCATCCACAATGGAGCCCACACGCTGGCGGTGCGCATCCCACTGCTCCTGCATCAGGTCTAAGAAATCAGATTCGGGTAATGAGTTCATAGTCTTTTCTTATTTTATTTTTAATACGGTGAATTTTCTGCTTGACGGCCCGCTCGGACCGACCCAGGATGTCGGCTATCTGCCTGTTGGAGAGGTTGTCCAGATAGAGATAGAAAATAGCGCGGTCCAACACGGGCAGACGGTCGATGATGGTGTAGAGGATGGCAACACGCTCGTCCTTGACCTCTTCGGCCAGCGACTCCAGCATCTGCTGATCGATGGCAACAAATTGGCGTTCGGCGGCTTGCCTACGTAAAGCCGAGGTAGCGGTGTTGACGGCTATGCGGTAGACCCACGTGGTACGGCTGCTCTCCCCCCTAAACGAGGGCCAGCTCTCCCACAAACTCAGGGCAATGTCTTGATAGAGGTCGCGAACATTGTCGGGCTGCCGGTCGGTGAATCGCAGACACACCTCCACAAGAATCTTGTTGGACTCTTGCAGAAAATGGTTGAACTCGTCATATATATCATTTTTCTCCATCAGCATGCAGCTTTAAACCCCAATCGAAAAGGCCGGATTGGATCTCTTTTATATAGTTAGTCTCAAAAGATGCAAAAAAGTAACGCCTGGTTAACATTATTTAAGAATAAAGTGTATCGCTGGGACTGCCCGGACAGCTGATTAATGATTGCATAAAACTGAAAGACAGAGGACAGGATGGAATTGTGGGTTGAAAGTATATTGTTGAACGGCAATTGAAGTTTATAATTGATAGCGTAAAGGATGGTAGAAAATGAATCATTAGCGGAGTGCCAATCAGAGAAATCCCCCAGCATGCCTGCATGACTATAAAATCTGTGTGACGCAACCACCAAACTTACGCTTGCACAGCAGACTCACCCGATGGCCAGTTGAGCTGTAGGGGGGCCTCATGGGCTGCATTGCCTCGGGAAGAACCAGCCAAGATTTTGCGCAGAACTTGCTGTTGAAGAGAACAAATAGCAAGAAGTAGGCAAGGAGTTAGTGAGGAGATTGCAAGAAAGAGGAGCTGCTAGGGATAAGGTAGCTAATAGAGGGGGACAAAGAAAAAAGAAAGAGCCTGAGCTCTTTCTTTTTTTGTGGAGTAGATGGGACTCGAACCCACTACCTTTTGATTGCGAACCAAATGCTCTACCAGATGAGCTACTACCCCGATTTGTTATAAAAAAAGGGTCGTCGCAGCGACCCTTCTGGTGGAAGTATATCGAAATAAAATGAGATATACATTCTTGTTGATATAGAGTCGGCCACACAGCATGAATTGTTTCACGTGATAAAAACGTGATAGAAATACACCATTTCAAACTAAAACCCTTTCTCAAAGTTCTCTTGCATAAATGCATTGCAAAAATACGCAAAATATCCGAATTGCATACATTTTTTTCCAATTCTATAACAATGGCTTTGGGGGCGGTGGCTATGAGACAGCTATTTACACTTTCAACATGCGCTCATAAAATTCTTTGAAAAGCAGAATTCTATTACCTGCATTGCCTGTAAAAAGCAGGTGCTGGAAGTCTTTTTGCTTGTCGTGGAGATTGGTTTCTGCCAGCTTCTCATCAAGGGATGCCTTCAATTCGTTTGGCGTGCTGATGCCGCACCTCTCTACAAGAAAATCGTAGTCTGGTTCTGCCTGTTGCCACAAGAAAATGGTGTCGTAGAAGTCTCGCCCCTTGGCACGTGCCAACAGGGCAGAGAGTCTCATAGAAAGCATCACACTTTTGGAGGGCACACCGAGAGGGAACAAGAAACCGTTGCGGTTGACTATGGTTGTTTCTGGCACGTAGGACACCCCTTGGTCCTGGTCCTCAATCTTCATCAGGAAACGCTCCTCTCGATGCCCTGCAAGGTTCATTTCAAACAGCAAGCCAGGGAAATAAATATTTCTGCGATAGGCGGTGAGCCTGGTGTTCTCTTTGTCTCGCACCTCCGCTGTCAAGCCATTACCACGCAGGAAGTCAATCAAATCATCAGTCATCAGTATGAACTCGTCATACGAAAGGTTCTTGCAATCGAAATCCAAGTCTTCGGAGAAGCGGTCGATACCGTGAACCAGCCTCAAACATGTGCCGCCGATGAATACTAGCTTAGGTGCATAATGAGTTTGCGACAGATGCTCCAAGGCAAGCAACTCAACATACTCTTTCAGAATATGCTTGTGGAAAGAGGCGTTCTCGGCAATTGGCTTAGGGTAATAAGGCAGTAGCTGCTTGATGTCAATCATTGTCGTAGGTTTTTAGTAGTAGTTCGACTGCTCCCGCCTCCGCATCGACACCTAACCTCCATAACTTCATTTTTTATATAATTAACAATAAAAATTCCCAATAAATGGGAATTATTTTGTATCTTTGCATCAAATAATAGTTATGGATATAATATTTGAAGATATAGATTTAGAGGAACTTATTACCACTGGGAAGAACAAAAAATACAAAAAATATCAAAAGAATTCGGCTTTCCTCTCCAGTCTGGCCGATGTATATGGAATACTCTGCGCTGCCCCGAATGCCAATTCTCTATACAACATCAGCCACCTCCACTACGAACAACTCAAATACGACTACAGCGGTCTCTGTTCCATGCATATCAAGAATGGCTACGTCGAACGCCTCATCGTTCGCGAAACCGACGAAGGACTCACATTGGTAATGATAGAATTAAACACAACACACTATGGAAACAAGAAATAATCCAGTACCCTTCATGGCCTCTCATCCTGGCAGGATACTGAAATCAGAACTCGACGAACGCAACATCAAACAGAAGGAGTTCGCCACCACACTCGGCATGCAGCCCTCTCATCTCTCCGAGATCATCAGGGGCAAACGCGGCATTAGCCACGATCTTGCCGACAAACTACAGGATGCACTCGGGATCCCCACCATCTTTTGGCTCAACCTTCAGACCCAGTACGAATACAACACCAAAGCTATCGAACAACGCGACATTAAGGAACAGCAAGCCCACAACGAATTAGAGGACTACAACAGAGTTTGCGACATCCCCACCCTTATCAAACGTCTCGGCATTACTGCCCAACAGTTTGCCGACCGTCTTCTGCAACTCAAACAGCGTCTCAACCTCCCCGAGGTCGCCAGCCTACAGCTGCAGTTTGACGGAGCCTTCCGCAAGTCAGTCAAAGTCGGTACCGACCCCCGCATGGTCATGACATGGGCTCTCCTTGCCAAAGCCACAGTCTCCAACGAACCCCTGCCAAGCACCTACAGCCATGACCGAGACCAAGATATGATCGGCGAACTCGTCGGCATTTTACACCAAAACCGCGACACCATCGTCCGAGTCCGTCAGGCCCTCGCCAACTATGGCATCCGCTTTGCCATCGTCGAGAAAGTTGACAAAGCCTCTATTGACGGCTACTCCTTCATCCTCGATGGTGTACCCTGCATCGTTCTTACACTGCGCTATCAACGAATCGATAACTTCGCTTTTACCCTCATGCACGAGGTGGGTCACATAGTCAACGACGACACCGACAACCTTGCCCACCTCTTCGCCGAGGAATCCGCCGACAACTTCGCCTCATCCTCTCTCATTCCTGACCGCCTTTGGAAGAACATCCCCTCCGTCCAAATGAAACCATTTTCCGTTCAAAAAGTCTATACCCAGTGGGCCATCGAAAATCACCTAGACCCCTGGATCGTCCTTGGCCGTGTAAGCCATGAATTCAAGATATGGAACTTCCGAGGCTCTGCCAATCGCCAAATCCAATAGCCAACATCAAAACAGCACAACAATAAAACAGGAGCTCGGAAAAGCAAGCAAGCTTGCTCCTCTCTCGCTTTGCGAAACGTTAACTTCGTTGACGTTTCTTGGGCTCGGAAAAGCAAGCATGCTTGCTCCTCTCTCGCTTTGCGAAACGTTCAAAAGAAAATGTAAAAATACAAATTTTCTTGAATATAATACTATTTTTTTTCTTGGCATACTGCTTCTAGAAGTGCACTATGACCACTTCAATAATCTCTTTTAAATATCCATAATGTCGAAAGCGTAAGGGTAGCTGCATAGCTCGCAGCCACCCTTTTTTAGAGTTACCATTAAGGGATTGTTACTAGGATTTTATCTCTATAATTTTCACACTCGAGCAGACATCACCATCCAGATACAACTCAATCTCGCCCGATTCAATCTCACCATGATTGAGTAACTTTGTATCGTCAGTTGTCCAATCCGACACTTTAGAGGCTCGAGATTGGACCCTCAAAGTCGGGTTTTTGAAAATGTATTCTCCTTCATTTAAATCCCCGTAAATATGGGTCGCAGTCTTGTTGCATGTGTAGTACCAGTCCCAAACAATCTTCCTGGGTGAGTGCATATCGACAGTCTTGAAAATAACAGGTTTTCCATTCACGACACGGAAGCATTGGACTTCAAGAAACACTCGAACATCACCGCCACCAGAACCTCCGATCCTTACGGGTCCAACATTAACGTATGCCGACAGTTTTCTTGGACATCTAACATATCCTATCTGGTACAGCTTGCCATTGAAGAGTGGTCTAATGGGTTTGCCCGGAGTGGTACTAGTCACCAATTGTATAGTATATTTGGTAACCACGCCCTGGTTGTTGCGACTGAACTGCATGTTGTTGGCCATGGCTTTCTCGATTTCTTCTTGGGTCTTCTTTCCTTCTAGAACACTTTTGGATAGGCTTGTGCCACCAAGGTTGAAGATTTCTGAGTTTTGATAGGATTCTGAAGAGGAATAGTTCTCGCTGGCATCCACATTAGTTCCATAGGCCGACACCTTCTGACTGGAATCGACCTTTACCGCCTTGGCAGAATACTCACGCAGATAGCTGAATGTACGTCCGTATGTCACAGAGGTGACAATGGCAAGGGCTTTGCCGTTCATCGCCTTTCTCAGTTGTTCAGTGGTGACGCTCTTGTCAAACAGTGTTGAGGGGTCTTGCAGCCAAGTGTCTTTCAGTTTGACTGTGAAGTAGTCCTGTTCCAAAGTTGTGGCATGGATAAAGGTTTGTTCGGAAGTGTTCGTCTTTGCATTAACATTAACATTGACACCGGCAAATGAACTGTCGACCTTAAGATCCAGCATCAGACTTTTTTGGCTGGAGTGTATGCGGGTTCTCGGTGTCTGCATGCCCGGAGCCTCATACCTGCTGTCTTTCAACAAGGTTTCCATAATTCTGTTGACTGCAGAAGAGACTGCCGAGTTGTTCGCTTCAACATCATCCTGGGTGGTGGTGCTGCCGGCAAGGAAATCGCCGAATATACTAATCTTATTTCTTTTAACGTTGGCTAGCGGAGTGGGGGAACCCGTGGTGAGGTCTGTATCAACCAGCAGTAGGGCACCGGGATAGATGTTTTGGTATCCACTGCCGCGGACATAGATTTCCTTCTTGGTGATAGGGGTCTCCTTCTTGGTCAAGAGGAATGCAGCATCCCTATCTGGCAAGCTCTCAATGGCATCGGGATAGTTTGTCTTGTCATCATACAGGTCGTTGTTGATCAATGCTGTCTCGCTGTAGGGTACACTGGCAAGCAAGTCTCTGATGGCTTTGGAGTTGTCGACTGGATCAGGGGCACTTTCGGAAGTAGTAGCATACAAGGGGGAATAGGCTGAGGTATTCACCCCATCGGATACTAAGACTGTCACTTTGTAGCTTCTGTTGGGAAAGAGTCCTGTGATTGTGTAGGAATTGTTTCGTGATTTCAAGGGCACTCGCATTCCTGGTCGCGGTTTTTTATTTATGATATCCGGTATTGGCGAACTGATTTTGGCATTCGAATCGGCGTAATCGGGTCCCGGAGTCCATACGACATAATATTTCAAGTCTTTTCGAGCCGTTTCCTGATCAGTTGCGCTCTGCCACCTTATGGTCATGCTCCCGGCTCTAATATTGTCAATGGAAACAATCTTGTTGGGAATAACAGGGGGATTGTCAGGCAGTTCCTTTGTCAAAGTGTCAATGGTAGTAATTGCGTACATACTATCGGCACCCTGTGGGTCGCGCACATAGACGATAATGTCATACTTTGTGCCGGGTTTTAGCCCTTTGATGGTGTAGGAATCAGTGTTGGCTATCCATTCGCCCATCTTGCGCACTTTGTTGTCCCACACGTATGGTGAGACGCACCATGTGACCAAGTATTCAAGCTCTTCTGCTGGGGACTCATTGTCGGAGGCCTTTTGCCACTTTACGGAGATGGTTGTGGCCGTCCTGCTTACAACGGTGAGGGCACCATTTGAAATAACTGGGTAAGTGTTTGACATGGTATAATGCAATTAACCTTATACTATTGCGAGGTTCTTAATAATAATATTTTATTTTCAACATGCTTTATGGACAAATTAAATAGATTTCTTTCACAAAAGTTAACACAATTCCACTTTGCAAAAATACATTTAATGTTTAATAATTGCAAATAAAATAATTCATAAAACATATAAGTGATTGTTAGCAAGATAGTTTTGCTAAAAAATTAACTTTTGTTATTAGAAATTCCGAGGTTATTTTGGGCATATCGGGCATATTATTCTGAACAAAATACAATCACAAACATACCACATCATGGCTCGTTGCGAAGAGCAGACCGAGCTATAACTGATTGGCGACGTTAGTGCGTATAAGGAGCTAAAGCATTTCTCCGAAAGCACCCTACCGTCAGCCTGTGATTGAGAGTTCCACCCGAAGAGGGTGGTTTCTTTTTTTGTACATAAAGCATTTACTACTTGACAAGAGATTTTTATTTTGATTGTTAATGACTTATGTGAAGGCTGTACTAGCCAAGTGAGGTGTACCGTTCGCGCACGGCACCGTTCTACAGTACAAATAGCTTCCATCGCATCCTGCGCCACAATTCAATTAATATATTTATTTTGGC
>JAEEHQ010000034.1 GCA_016280915.1 Bacteroidales bacterium | reverse complement strand
GCAGAGCCGCCGCGCCACCACGCGCCGCACCCGCCTGAGCACCCGCAGCCTCCCCGCCGGCCACTACTTCGTGACCGTCGCCACCCCCCAAGCCACCGCCACCCGTAAACTGGTGATAAAATAAGAACCTCTTTCGCTCGGTTATAAACTCCCAATCGGTCATTAGGGTTTGAAGAATTGGCCTAGTGACCGATGGGGGTTTATTACTTTTAGGTTCCTGAATTCGCCTTAAGGTGCAAAGCATCATGCTGCTAAAGCAGAAGAAAGTAAATTGCCATAAATGCGGAGTAAATTTCAAGATTTGATGTCTCGCAGAAAACGCAGAAAGATTGGGGCAAGCTAAAGCTTAGAAAAACTCTCGCAGAAAACGCAGAAAACGCTGATTTTACTTTAAACTTTCAATAACCAATAACCAATAAACAATAAACATTCAATTATAGAACATCGAAAAAACACTAAAAAACACGAATGTGCAAGCTAAAGCTTGTTTTTTATTAACACGAATTACCATTAATTAACCATTAATGGCTGGCGCGGACTTTTATTTCTCGCAGAAAACGCAGAAAACGCTGATTTTACTTTCAACTTTCAACTACTCTAAACTATCAACTAACAACTTTCAATAACCAATAACCTATAACCAATAACCATTTGTATCAATAACCAATAACCTTTCAACCCAGAATTCGCCTTTAGGTGCAAAGCATCATGCTGCTAAAGCAGAAGAAAGTAAATTGCCATAAATGCGGAGTAAATTTCAAGTAAATAAAATATTAAAATTTAGCAAGCTGTTTTTTTGCTCTAGTTCTATATCGCATACGGTTTTGGCGAGGCTGGGACTCTATGTTTGCGGATACTTACGGCCTGAAAGGCCAAAAGGCGAATAGCCTAGGGTATCGCCCTAGGTACTTGAAGACATGCTATCAACGCCCTGCAAGGGCAAAAGCGTGATTCTATTGCCCTTGCAGGGCGTTGGACGCATACCCCATATACCCAAGGCTACGCCTTGGGCTACAGGGATTTTGGCCTTTCAGGCCGTTTTGACGAGTAATCTATCATAAGCGAATTTGCACCTGAATTCACCCCCAATCGGTCATTAGGGTTTGAAGAATCGGCCAATGACCAATTTGGGATAATTGAAAAAAAAGTTGTATCTTTGCAAATCCATTTTATGACAATCACGATATGAAAATAGCTCTTTTAGGTTATGGCAAAATGGGCAAAGCCATTGAGGCTGTTGCCGAGCAGCGCGGCCATGAGATAGGGGTGGCCATAGATGATGAGGATGACTGGATGAACAAGCTGGACGATTTGCGTGACTGCGATATCGCCGTTGAGTTCTCCACTCCCGCCACCGTGGTGGGGAATATTATGCGTTGTTTCGACTTGGATATACCCGTGGTGGTGGGCACCACAGGCTGGTATGAGCAGCTGGAGAGCGTGGTGCACGACTGCCAGCAGCGCGGCCAGTCACTTTTTGTGGCCTCCAACTTCAGCATCGGCATGAATATGATGTTTGAGTTGAACCGTCGGCTGGCACAGCTGATGAACCACTACGACGAGTATCAGGTGGAGATTACCGAGACCCACCATATCCACAAACTCGATGCTCCCAGCGGCACCGCCATCACGCTGGCGGAAGACATCATAGAGGAGTTGGACCGCAAGGACGAGTGGCAGCTGAAGAATGCCGACGGCAAGGGTCGCCACATTAAGAAGCACGCCATCCCCATTACCTCTATCCGCGAGGGCGAGGTGCCGGGAATACACGAGGTGGTGTATGACAGCGACATCGACACCATCACGCTGCGCCACTCGGCCAAGAGCCGCAAAGGTCTGGCCTTGGGGGCTGTGCTGGCATGCGAATTTATGGAGGGCAGGAAGGGCTACCACACGATGCGCGACTTGCTGGCTTGACGACATGGTTTCACATGAATGGTTTTTACGGGAACAGTAATACGGTGGGTTCTATAAATTCCACATTTAAAAAACAATAATAAATATGAGTGTACTTAAATTTTTCAGCGCTTTTGCCCTTATTTCGGCATCTTTCCGATTGTCAGTCGGTTACAATGCACCGCATTGCTCCCTCCTTCCGCACGGAAATCTGTTCGAAATAAGAACAAAATCGATTGAAAGCAATTTATAGAACCCACCTTAAATTTTTCAGCGCTTTTGCCCTTATTTCGGCATCTTTCCGATTGTTAGTCGGTTACAATGCACCTGCTCCCTCCTTCCGCACGGAAATCTGCTCGAAATAAGAACAAAATCGATTGAAAGCAATTTATAGAACCCACCTAAAATAAAACACCATGAAGATACTGATAAGGGCAAGCTACCCCAACTACCAAATGATCAGGCGTTACGCCGAAAGCGGCCCTGATGTTTTTAACTGGAATGTCGACGACCTCAACAACGTGCTTGAGGGCAACAAGCCCGGCACCGTCATCTATAGCTTCGACGGTGAAACCCAGCAACACGAGTTCCCACCGCGTTGGTACGACATGTTCCTCTTGCTGAGAATGAATGCTGAGGGGAAAGAACAATTCCTGCGTCTTTTGTTGGCCGAAAAGGAGGGCAGCGCTACGCCACAACAGCTGCAACTCCTGGAACAAAAAAGGAGTTCTTTCCGAAAGGAGATCATTTCCTATGTCGAGAGCCATCCCCTCCATGAGGACGAAGAAATCATAACCGCCCTCTCTCAAAGGGATTTTACCATCGACGAGATTAGCTATAAGGGTAAGATGCTCTTGGACTTGACCAAGAATTGCTACCCTGTGCCTGATTTTGTCATTCTGACGGCCCAGTCCTTCCGCCATCCCGAGCATTTAGAAGAAACGCTGGCAAAGGCTATCAACAACCTTCAAGTCATGATTGGCCCAGACCTCAACCATGAACCCAATCCTTTGGTTATTGCCATCCGTTGCGCCATGCCTCAGTATATCCCGGGTCTCATGCCTACGTTGCTTAATGTTGGTGTCACCCGTGAGGTGTATGAAAAGCTCACCAAGCTATATGGTCCCGACATGGCCAACCGAGTCTATCTCTCCACCCTTCATACCCTCTCCGAGATGCTGGGCATCGAGCACAAAGACCCCTCATGCCCTATAGCTCTTTCTACCGAACGGCAGGAGGAGAACATCACCCTCTTGGAAAAAGGAATCAGGGAGGCTCGTGCTGATGGTTGTCGGCTGCTCAACGATGCCTTTTATCAAACTCTCCAGCTGGTGGAGCATGTGCGTCAGTTCTATGTCGATAACCAAGACATGATTCTTACCTTCATGCAGGGCAAGCAGGCCTCCCCCTCGATGATTTTGCAACGAATGGTATGGACCATCGGCAACAACGAGTCCTACCCCGGCGTGCTTTATAGTCGCAACAGCCGTACGGGTAAAGGCAGCCAGATTGAAAGCTACCGCAATATCTTTGGCGAAGAAATCATGACGGGCGATGTCGTTTCCGAGGATGTCTCCTACACCAATCGCGACACCATTAAAAATGCCTACCCGGCTGTCTATCACTTTCATCCTCTCTTAGTAAAACTGGAGGAACGCTACAAGTCTCCCGTCACTATCGAATTTGCCGTCGAAACTCGTCCTGGCCAGGTCAGCCTTTTCGCCGTCCTGCAGCTCAACATGTCCGAGATGACAGGCCCTGCGGCCCTCATCTCCGCTATCGACCTGTTGCGCGAGAACCGAATCGACAAACACCATGTCATGAATATCATCAAGCCCTATCACACCCGTCAGATAGTTTCTGCCGCCATCGATCCCCAGTCCATACAGAAACTACAATTCTTTGGAAAAGGCTTGAGCGTGTTGCCCCGTACGGCCATCACCACCGTGCTTTGCTTTAGTCCCAGCAAAGCCCGTGAGATTTCTGCCAAAGGCGAGCAGGTGTGTCTGTGCCAAGAACGTTTTGTGCCTCAGGATACCATTGTTCTCAATGAAGTGCACGCCATTCTCTGCATGACTCCGGCAGCCATCCATGTCGTTACGGCTTGCCGTGGCTATGGCATTCCTGCCTTTATGAATCTTCAAAACTATGGCATTCACTTTGTGCAGGATGGAAACAGCCATAAACTGGTCAACGAGGAGGGTTTGGAGCTGCACGAGTTAGACCGCATCACCATCTCCAGCCGCCTGCAAACCATCTATAAGGGTGTGGCAGCATTCAAGCCTGCCCGATTTACCAAATTTTTGCGGGGGGAACATGTGGAGATGTCGCCCGACGAGGTGCGTTTCTTCGATGATATGAAGAGTGCCTATGAGACATACGAGGAAATCATTACGAGTGAGCAGGCTTCCGTCATCGACGATGTCGACCAGCTGGCACGCCTGATTCGACTTGAATTACAGGACAAACCCGAAGTGGCCATGGGTATTGTGAACAATTGGTATCAGCATAATTCCGACCAATATGTGCAGCAGGTGTTGGAAAGCAAGATGGGTTCGCATCAGGACCAGTCGCGCGTGTTCAACTTCTTGAGCAACAAACGGAAGGTTCATTTTTTCCAAAAGGTATCGCGCATTTGTATCGAAAAAGGTCTTACCGGACTCAAAGCCGGCTCTTTCATGCTGGGGCGCTTTGTGGCCAAACCCCTCTCCACGGCTGTTTGGGACGATATGGACGATCAGTTGGTGGCCTTCTTGCTGAACGAATATGTGCTTTACGAGAAGTACCTGCATGTGCTTGAAGAGGTCGGCGAAATCCGGCTGGCTCGTGCCCACAGCCGTATCGAGACCGAAGGTGTTGATAATATGGTTATCAATAATTTTGATATTGTCAACTTTATCCCGTTGCTCTATTCTCACCATGATTGGACAGCTATTGCCAATGCCCTTGAGAAGATTGAACATCAGGATAATACGCATCTTCTAGTGGAGAGGCTCTCCTTGCCTATCGACCAGATTTTCGAAATGGACAAAGCCTGGGTCAGAGAAGAAGTGGAGTCACATAAATTCTAATCTTTCAGCCATGAAGCATAAAGTCAAATATATCTGTTTTCTCATCGGCATGCTGTTGCTGTTGCCAACGGGTTGGTGCCAAGGTGTTGCTATGGAGGCAAGTCCAATGGTTTCGGGCGTAACGCCCGACACGGCTACTTTCGACTATGCCGTGTTGAAGCATCTGCAAGAGGGGCGCACCGAGGGTTGGAACCGTCATTGGGTGATGGTGAGCAATACCTTTGTCCTTGCTCCGCTGGCACCTCTTGGCATGGCAGCGGGTGCCGCTGCCACAGCCGACCCCCTTCAGCGCAACCTGTTATATGCCAACGCCATGGAGTCGTGTGGTGCTTTCATGTTCTGCATGGGAGTGACCATGGGATTGAAGGCATTGGTCAATCGCCCTCGGCCCTGGGTGGCATACGAGGGCGACTTATTCTGCCTGCAGCCCGTCCGTTCGGCATCATTCCCGTCAGGCCATACTTCGTCTGTGTTTGTAACGGCCACTTCGCTCACCTTGCTTTACCCTCGTTGGTATGTGGCTGTGCCTGCATACCTCTGGGCTGGCTCGGTGGCTTTCAGCCGTCTGTATGTGGGTGCTCATTATCCCACAGATGTGTTGACGGGTGCTGCAATAGGTGTGGGTTCGGCGTTGTTGGCCCATGTGGTGAGGCAGCGCATTTGCCAGCAGCATCCAGAGCTGTATCCCCCAGATGCTGTTGTGGTGCCGCTCACCTTTATTTTTTAAATGTGGCCGTTTGAGATGGCTGGATTGTTTATTGAGGAAAACAAGCGCTACTTGAAGTCAGCTTCAAATGCGGCTACCATGTTTTCTGCACCATCGAATATTTGGCTGATGTGGGTTCCTACCATGTAGGCTGGCGTGGTGTAGACGCGGTGCTGACGGTCGACACAGTATTCGGTGGGCTGGCAGCATTGGTGTTTGGCACCCAGGGCTTCGGCCACTTGAGAGGCAGGGCAGGGCTGACCTAATGTCAGGGTGACCCCATAGGGTCCCAGCACTTTTGCCAGCACCATGGGGGCAATGCACATGGCCAGCAAGGGCTTGTGGGCGTTGAAGGTGCTGAGAATGGCCTGCTCGACGTCCGGACGCACGGTCATGTCGACCCCGTTGAAGGCAAAGGTGGAGAGGTTGCGTGCTGCACCCATGCCGCCAGGCAGGGCTAAGGCATCGTAGTCATCAACATGATACTGGTTGAGGGGCAGGATGTTGCCACGGGCTATGCGGGCGGCTTCGACAAAGATATCGCGTTCGCCTTCTTCTTTTCCATCCACATGGCTGACTACACGGTATTTGCCTTCAGGGGCGAAACATTGATACTGCCAGTTGCGACGGTCGAAAGCCAGCATGAGTGAGAGGGTTTCCTGCAGTTCACTACCGTCGCGGTTGCCGCAGCCAGAGAGAATTAAAGCAATTTTCATAATCCTAATATTATTTCTATTTGGTTAATATCTTTCACGCCTTTCAGTTGCATGTCAGTATTGACGGCATCCTGTTCCAATCTGTCCATTACGGCTTCTTGAACGGTGAGGAATGCTTCGAGTTGCTGGATGTAGATGGCCAAGTCGGAGATATGGTTGATATTTCTTATGGTCATGTAGGTGTTTTCGAGGGTGTTGTAAGCCCTTCTGATATTGCGGTAGGACTGCATTTTAGACCCAATCTTGTCACCGAGTTGTTTGCTCTTGTCTGCCATTTGAATTGAGTTGATGCAGGTGGTCTCCATATCGCGGCAGTCAATCAGTTGGCTGATGAATTCGCTTCCACCATGGGCATCGATAAAGGTGGGGGTGAAGACAAATTGCTTGCGGATGTTTTGGAATCCGTTGTAGATGAGCAGGTGCGACATCCATCCTTTGCTGATGGTGTCCTTGTATTGGTCTATCTGTTGGCGCAGTTGGAGGATGGTGTCGTACTGCCGTTGCAGCAGTTCAAATCGCTCCATTTCCAGGCCGAAGCGGGCGGCATCGTCGAGGGTCATGTAGTTGGGCGCCATGGAGTTGATGCTGCTTATCTGCTTGTAGGCCTTGGACACTTCGCTGTAACGCATGCCGCAACTCTTTACGATAGAGTCGCCGTGAGCCTGTATTCGCGATAGGCGGTCGTAGTCCTGTATGTAGCAGTTCTGCACTTGGATGAATTCTTGTAATGTTTGGATGAATTCGTCGGCATCGGTGAGGTTGTTGAAGGAGGGTACCATATTCATGGTTGCGACCACCTGTTGGTAAGTTTTGACCACATCGTGCGACTGGGAGTTGTAGAGGTTGTTGATGCGTTTGCTTGTGGCGTTGATTTGCTCGCGAAGGTCAACCACGTAGAGGTAGCTGTTTTGCACTTCCATGATGGTTTGCAGCTGGTTGATGTATTCATAGTAGCTCTTGATGGAGGCAAAACTGACATCGGGGGTGGCTTGGCGGAAGGTGCGCTGATAGGAGCGGAGCACATCGGTGTGGCCGTTTTCACAACGTACTTTAAGGGTGTTGACAAAGTTGTTGATCTTGGCGGTGTAGTTGCTGTTGCTCAAGAGGTTGTCTATAAGACTCTTTTGAAAGCGCGAGAACTCATAGAGGCTGGAGAGGTAGGTGCTGTCGTTGCGCTTCATGGAGAAGTCGTAGCGGTTGTAGACAGAGAGGTAGGCGTAGTAGATGTCTTTGAGTTGTTTCTTGCGGTCTTTGTCGCTCACACCAATGCCCTCGCAGGAGTTGATGATGGTACGGTGCTGGCGGTCGATAGTGTCTTTGCAGAGGTTGAGGGCGTTCTGCTGGAGGTTGTCTTGGCGCAGGTGCTCTCGGTCGATAAAGTCGTGGGCACGTTCCAGAACAAATTTCGACAGGGTGTTGATGCGCTGGGTGTAGGTGTTGTAGTCTTCAATATAGTGGGTGGCATCAATCCAAACGGTGTCGTTGCTGTGGCGGTAGTCGTAGAGCAACACGTTGGCCATGGCCATGAGCTTGGCGTTGAGGGTGACGCAGGTGTCGGTCATCGCGCTGTATGAACCATTGAGGCTGTCGAGATAGCGGGCCACATGGATGGTGTCGTCGAGGAAGATGGGGCGGATGCCGAAGTTGGGGGCCAGCTCTTTTGCCGAGACAGGAATGGTCTGCTGGCCATGTGCGGCGTTAGCCAGCCAGCAGATGGATAGGATGAGAAAATATTTTATTTTTTTCATTTTCAAATTAGGATTGTTTTTTTATTCGCCATAAGAGCTGCCGTCGAAACAATGGGTGCATATTTGGCATTTGGGTAGGCCTATGGCATCGCAGATGGTGCTCAGGGTGTTGAATTTGAGCGTGTCGACGCCAGCGGTGCGACGGATGGTTTCCACCATCTTTGCATACTGGGGCGTGGTTTCGTCTTGATAGGCCTCAATATTGCGTATCTGACCTCCTTCCAGCTCTTCGATTACGCGACGGGTGATGAGCTCCTTGTCGGTTTTGGAAGCGGAGAAGTTAAGCCATTGGCATCCGTGCACCAGCGGGGGGCAGCTGATACGCACGTGTATGTGTTTCACGCCGTTGGCGTAGAGCATCTTCACTTGGTCGCGCAATTGGGTGCCGCGGACGATGCTGTCGTCGCAGAACACCACGTCTTTGCCTTCCAGCACCTTGCGTGAGGGTATCAGTTTCATCTTGGCCACGAGGCTGCGGGCCTCCTGGTTGGTGGGCATGAAGCTGCGGGCCCATGTGGGTGTGTATTTCAAAATGCCACGTTTATAAGGAATGCCGCTGCCTGCAGCATAGCCCAAAGCCATGCCTACTCCTGAATCTGGGATACCTGAAACATAGTCGGCCTCCACGTCGTCGCTCTTCCCCATGGCTTCACCCAGGCGAAAACGCACCTCTTCCACGTTGATATCCTCATATTCCACACAGGGGTAACCGTAGTAAATCCACAGGAATGAGCAGACCTGCATTTTGTCGTTGGGAGCCACAATCTGTCGGTAACCCTCCTTGTTGATGAGTACCGCCTCGCCGGGTTTAAGGAAATATTCTGTTTGGAAGCCGAGGTTGACATAGCTGTGACTCTCGCTGGCTACGGCAAAGTCGTTGTCGCGGCGGCCTATTGTCAGGGGGGTGCGGCCATAGCGGTCGCGGGCAGCGATGATGCCGTCGGTGGTAAGGATGAGGAAGGAGACGCTGCCTCGCACGTGTGCCATCACGTTGGAGATGCCGTCGGCAAAGTCTTTCCCCTGGGTCACAAGCAGGGCCACCAGTTCGGTGGGGTTGGTCATGCCCATGCTCAGTTCGGTGAACTGCTGGTTACGGTCCATACACATTTTCTCCAGTTGGGCGATGTTGTTGATTCGCGAAACTGAGCACACGGCAAAACGACCTAAATGGGAGTTGCACACAATGGGTTGAGGATCGGAGTCGCTGATGACGCCAATGCCTCTGTCGCCCAGCATCTCGTTGATGTCGTTGGCAAATTTGGTCTTGAACTGAGTGTTCTCGATGTTGTGGATGTTGCGATGTATCACGCCATTGTCGATGGTGCTCAATCCGGCACGGCGGGTGCCCAAATGTGAATGATAGTCGGTGCCGTAAAACAAATCGGTGGCGCAGGGTTTGCTGGTGATGACTCCGAATAGACCGCTCATATTTCTTTGATAGTTTTAATGATTATTTAAATATATGTTATTGCTGTACAATTAATTGTACAGCATGTTTGTTTTCGCCAAGAAACGACAAAGATACGAATTATTTTTTAATCGTCAAAAGAGATATTTTCAACAATTGTTGAATTGGTGATAGGGTAGGGGGTCACCGTGCCGCAAAGGTCCTCTTGGAAAGGACGTTGCAGCCGGATGTAGTTGTCCGTCCAGCCCTGCATCATTTCCGATCCGGCAACACCGTGGCGTGTGTGCTCCCATAGCACCGAGCGGCTTTTGCCTTTCTGACTTTCGATGAAGGCGTGGCGTTTCATGTCGGAGAGTTGGTGCAGCTCCAGGCTGCGGGCTTTGCGGGTGGGTATGTCAATCTTTTTAGCCATGTTGAGTGCCAGGGTGTTGGGTCGGTCGCTATAGGGGAAGACATGCAGGTAAGAGATGGGCAGGCTTGCCAGATATTGTTTGCTTTGGACGAAGGTCTCTTCGTCTTCGCCATTGAAACCGGTGATGACATCGGCGGCAATGCAGGCATCGGGCATCACGCGGCGGATATGTTCCAACCGATTGGCATAGAGTGTGGTGTCGTAGCGCCGATGCATCATCTTCAGCACCTTGTCCGAACCGGCTTGTAGCGGAATGTGGAAATGGGGCAGAAAGGCACGCGACTGCGCCACAAAGTCGATGATTTCATCCGTAATGAGGTTGGGCTCGATGCTGGAGATACGGTAGCGCAAAATGCCCTGTATTTTGTCTAATGCTTTCAACAGGTCGATAAACTGCTCGCCATGGTGTTGGCCGAAAGTGCCGGTGTTCACTCCTGTCAGCACCACCTCGCGAGTGCCTGTGGCGGCAATTTCTTGGGCCACGGCTACGGTTTCGGCAATGGTGGCGCTGCGGCTGCGGCCTCTGGCAAAAGGAATGGCACAGTAGCTGCAGAAATAGTCGCAGCCGTCTTGAATCTTAAAGAAGGTGCGGGTGCGGTCGCCTCCCGAGTAGCTGAGTTGGAAACTTTTGGGTTCTTCGGTGTTGATGTAAGGATGGCTGAACCCTTGTTGCCATTGTTGGTCTCGCAGGGTGGTGATGATTTCCAGCAACCGATGCTTCTGGTCGTTGCCCAAAATGATGCTCACACCAGGTATAGTGGCAATCTGCCGAGCGTCGTTTTGCGCAAAGCAACCAATCACGGCTACTGTGGCCGCTGGGTTCTGTGCCGTGGCTTGGCGGATGGCATTTCTGCACTTTTTTTCCGCCACAGAGGTCACCGTGCAGGTATTTATCACGTAAATATCCGCTTTTTCGCGGTAGTCCACTATGTCAAATCCAGCTGCTGCGAACTTCTTCTGTAAGTTGCTGGTCTCTGCGAAATTGAGCTTGCATCCAAGGGTGTGGGTTGCGACCTTCATGATAGTTAATAAAAGTTAAAGTAAAGCTTGTCTTGTTGTCAATTCAAAAATTGTTAGTACTTTTGCAACCGCATTTGAGAGGGAAACAATTCATCATCATCTTGTCTTGTATTCAAATGCTTAGGTTTTTGTTTTTACCTAAAAAAGGATTTTGTAATAGTGTTTAATGGGAAAATGGGACGTCGTGAGATGTCCCATTTTTTTTATTCCCTATCTGGCTATTTGTCAATCCTAAGTGCATGATTCTTCCTCAGTTCTCTTTTTCTGCAAGTCTAAAACAGCTTTGGATTTCTTATTTCTCAAAGTCAAAGAAGCCACCACCTTCCTGGGTCTGCTTTTGCAGCTGAAGGCTCTTCAGCATTTTCATGCAGTCCTGGTCGGGAAATACGTCAAAGTCGGGTCTGGGGTCCAAACTGAGTATCTCGCGGCCTTCGCTGTCTAAGGTGGTGCCGACAATCAGGTTGGTGGCCACCATGACGCGGGCCTCTCTGTTGGCCAGCGTGAAACGGTTGTTTCCCACATGGGCGTAGAGTGTTTCGGCCGGCTCTTGGTCAATCAGCTTGGTGCCATTGCTCAGGTATACATAGGCCTTCTTTTTGCCCATGGGAGCCATGTAGTTGATGTCGTAGATGCTCACAAAGCGCTCTTCGGGCAGGAGCAGGCGCACCTCGCGGTCGCGGGCAATGCCCTTCACCCATTTCTCTTTCACCACCAGTTGGCCGTTTTCATAGTATTTCCACATGCCGTTGCGGTCGCCCTTGGTGTAGTAACCCTCCTGCACCAGTTGGTTGCTGTCGTCATATTCCACCAATCTGCCGTCAATTCCGCCCATCACATAGGTGGCGGTGATGTAGCCCTGCTTGCCGATGCGTTTCCACCAGCGGCCGTTGCGGTGGTTGTCATACCAGGTGCACACCTCGGCGGTGTCGCCCTCGGGGGTGAAGATGACCTGTAGGCCATGGCGCACGCCCATCTTGTAGGTGGTCAGCTTGATGATTTTGCCATTCTCCGAGTAGAACTTCCAAAGCCCGTCGCGGTTCTTTTGGTTGAAATTGCCTTTGGCCAGCAGGTGGCCCGCTTTGTCATACACTTCGTGCTTGCAAACCTTGCCGGGCACGGTGTATTCGTTCTTGATGCGGACGGTGCCGTTGGGGTAAAAGTAGGTGAAAGTGCCAGTCTCCTGGTCGTCCACAAAGGTGCCTTCGTATATCTTGTTGCCTTGTTTGTCGGTTTTGACCCAATGGCCCTGTTTGCGCCCTTGTTTGTCAATCTGGTTCTGCGCCTGGCAAGCCATGCCTACCAACATCAGCGCCAATACTAATAGTCTGTATTTCATATTGTGTCGTTTAATTAATACCTGAACGGAATGGATCCTTTATCGAAATAATTTGCAAAGATACAATTTTTTTTCAATTCCATCGTTTTACTGCAAATAAAAATAATGAACAAACGACTATTTATAACTTTATTGTTCCTTTCCATCACGTTCTCCTCGCCGCTATTGGCGCAAGGGGTTCTGCAGGGCCGTGTGACCAATGCCGAGGGCAAGCCGGTGGAGTATGCCAATGTGGGGGTCACCAATGCCAAGACTCCTTATGGCGCCGTTACCGATGTCCGTGGCTTCTACCGCATCTCGGTCAAGTCGGCCGACACCATCGCCCTCCGCGTCACCTGCACCGGCTACCAGCCTCAGGAGTTTCACCTGAAACTTTCCACCAAAGAAAACCGCACCCTCAACATCACCCTTCTGCCCCTCTCCACCCAGCTCAATGAGGTGGTGGTCTCCGACGACCACATCCGTTCCACCACATTCACCCAAATCGACGTACAGAAAATCGAACATACCGTCGGCCCCAACCAAGGGGTTGAAACACTCATCAAAACCCTGCCCGATGTCAGCTCCAACAACGAGCTCTCCTCCCAGTATTCTGTCCGTGGCGGCTCTTTCGACGAGAACCTTGTCTATATCAATGGCGTTGAAATCTACCGTCCGCAACTCATCCGCAGCGGCCAGCAGGAGGGCATGAGCATCATCAATCCCGACCTTGTCGACCACCTCCTTTTCTCGCCAGGCGGCTTCGATGCCACCTATGGCGACCGCATGTCCTCCGTTCTCGACATCATCTACAGCCGTCCCATCGAGCGCAGCCACCGCCTCTCCCTCTCGCTTTTGGGGGCCTCGGCCTCGGCGCAAGGCCGCCTGGGCGACCGTTTCAACTACAGCGTGGGCTTCCGCCACCACAACAACAGCTATCTCTTCAAAAGCATGGACACCGAGGGAAGCTACTCCACCTCCTACACCGACCTCCAGGGGGTCTTTGGCTACCATCTCAACCCCCATCTCGACCTCTCTCTGCTGGCCATCTGGACCCGCAACCGCTACGGCCTTATCCCCTCATCCCGCACCACCACCTTTGGAGGCTCCGCCACCCAGTCGCTCGAGTTTAATGTCTATTTCGATGGTCGCGAGGTGGATAGCTACAACACCCTCCTCGGCGCCCTCACCCTCGACTATCACCCTTCCGACGATTTCCAACTCCGTTGGATCACTTCGGCCCAGCTCAACCGCGAGCAGGAGCTCTACGACATCCAGGACCAATACTGGCTCTACGAGGTGGGCGTGGGCTCTAATGCTGCCGACACCAACCGGTTCGACCGCGGCGTGGGCACCTTCCTCGAGCATGCCCGCAACTACCTCACCATGGGCATCTATGCCACCGAGCTCAAGGCCGTCCGCTATGCCGCTTTGGGCAACTGGGACTTCGGCATCAAGGCCCAGCTCGAGCAAATCCACGACCGCATGCGCGAGTGGAAATGGGTCGACAGCGCCGGCTATAGCTTCCCCACCGACCACCACACCCCGGGCCTCGACGACACCGTGGTGTTCAATCCCCAGCTGCAGCTCTTTTGTCGTGCCGACAACCCCCTGCAAACCCTTCGCGGCATCGCCTACCTCCAGCGCGAAATCAATCTCTTTACCCGCAAGGACAACCTCCTGCGCATCCAGGCAGGTGCCCGCGCCCATTATTACACCACCTCCTACCAAGGCGGCCGCCTCAATGCCCAGATGCTCCTCTCGCCACGACTGTCGGTCAACTACCACCCCCACAGCAAGCGCGACATCCTTTACCGCCTGGCCGCCGGCATCTACCAGCAGCCCTACCTCTACCGCGAAACGCGTCGCCCCGACGGCACCCTCCGCGCCGACCTCCCTGCCCAAACCTCCTACCAGGCCACCGGCACCGTCGACTGGAATGTGCACCTGTGGGACAAGCCCTTCCGGTTCACCGCCGACCTTTATTATAAGTATATCACCCATTTGGTTCCCTACACCATCGACAACCTCCGCATCCGCTATAACCCCGACCAGCAGGCCGTCGGCTATGCCACAGGCGTCAGCCTCCGCATCCATGGCGACTTCGTTCCCGGCCTTCAGTCTTGGGCCAGCCTCTCGCTCATGCAAACCCAGGAGGACATCCTTGGCGACAACCTCGGCTGGATTTCCCGTCCCACCGACCAACGTCTCAACTTCAAAATCTTTCTTCAGGACTATCTCCCCCGCTTCCCCTGGTGGCGCATGAGCCTCAGCTTTCTCTACGGAACTCGCACCCCCGTCACCTTTCCCTACCAAACCGACCGCTCCACCCAGTTCTTCTTGCCTCCCTACTTCCGCGTCGACTGGGGCAACACCATCCAGCTCACCCGTTTCCCCAAAATCAGCAACTCCCCTGTCGGACGGTTCTTTTCCGACCTCTCCTTGGGCGTAGAGGTCTTCAACCTTTTCAACTACCGCAATGTCGTCTCCTTCATCTGGGTTGCCGACTACACCAACACCTATTACGCCGTCCCCAACTACCTCACCGCCCGTCAGATTAACGTTAAACTCACCGCCACTTTCTAATGTTCAGTTTACAGCTTATCGACCGCGCCCCCCTCGTTCCGGCCACCCATCCGATGCCCAACGGCAACACCCTCTTTTATTTCCCCAACGCCAATATCGATTTGGTCAAACTCGACTTCACCTTCGAGGCCGGTAGCGCCTATCAGCAGTTGCGGTCGCAGGCTCATGCCGCCAACCAGCTCTTTGGCGAGGCCACCTCCCTCCATGAGGCCTCCGCCATTGCCGAGTTCCTCGACTTCCGCGGCATCGTCGTCGAGCGCATGGCCGACGTCTGTCAGGGCAATATCTCTTTCTATTTCCTCCGCAAGTATGCCCAGGAGCTTTTCCCCCTCCTGCGCGAGATGTTCGACCATCCGTTGGTCACCCCACAGCTTTTCGAGGCCTATGTGGGCCGCCGCCGGCAGACCATTGCCACCAACTTTCAGCAAACCAAATACAGGGCCCGCAACCGTTTCTACGAGCTGCTCTATGGGTTCGAACATCCCATGGGTTGTTATGCCACCGTCGACGACCTCGACCTGCTCTCCCTCGATGCCGTCTCCGCGTTTATGCGTCAGCATTATCAGTTGCCCAATGCCCATATCATCCTGGGCGGCTGTGTCGATTCAGAGCTACTCGCTTTGGCCGACCGCTACTTGGCCCCCTCGCCTTATGCTCCGCAGTCCCCCATCCGGCTCCCGCAGCCTCTTCAGCCATCCAATGGGCAGACCGATGCTCTCTTTATGCCCGCAGCTGTCCAGTCGTCCCTCCGCATAGGCAGCGTCCTGCCTTTCCAATGGGACCACCCCGACTATGCCCCCTTCATGGTGCTCAACACCATTCTGGGCGGCTATTTCGGCTCGCGACTGATGAGCAACATCCGCGAGGACAAAGGCTACACCTACGGCATCTATAGCCAAACCCAGATCTTTCGCGACAGCATCGTTTTCTTCATCACCGCCGATGTGGCCGCCGAGGCCACCCGCTCAGCCGTCGAGGAGGTCTTCCGCGAGATTGCCCTCCTCCAGCAGCAGCCCGTCCCCGACGAAGAGTTAGAGCGTGTCCGCAATGTCATGATGGGCGACTTCATCCGCTCCATCGACGGCACCTTCGAGATTTCCGAGCGCTACCGCCAGATGGTCTTCACCCATGTCACCGAACAGTTCACCGACAACTACCTCCACGCCATCCAGCATGTCACCCCCGCCACCCTCCAACGCCTCGCCCAGAAATACCTCACCACCCTCACCACCGTCACCGCCGGTCCCTGCAACGACTGACAACGTTTAACTCTAAACTCTCAACTCTTAACTATCAATACCCTATAACCCATAACCAATAACCTCTAAACTCCAGTTGCGGCAGATTTGCAATCTGACGCAAAATACTATAAGGATTTGCAATTCGAATACAATAATCCTTTTTTAATTACCAGCAAGGAATTCCCTCAAAATCATTCATAGTAACTATCTGCTTTCACCGCGCAAAAATAATTTACTCCTAATTTACTCGTTAATTTACTCCGTATTTACTCAATTCGCCTTTAGGCGCAAAACGAGATGCTGCTAAAGCAGGTGAAAGTAAATTGCCATAAATGCGGAGTAAATTTCAAGATTTCAGGAACACACACTTCGTCTAAAGACTTCCGTTTCTTCGTTCATCCTTCGTTCGGCGGCCGCCGTTTGTTCGTCGGCGAGCGAACAAACAGTGACCTTACCGACGAGCAACAGACCCCCACCCATACCCTTCGTTGCCACTCGTCGAGTTTCTTCTGTTCCTCCTCGTCGTGCTCGCGAAATTGGTGACAGAAGGCCTCTACCAGATCGGACAAATGGACCTTGATACCGCCTGTTTCGCCGTCGAGGATGGCCATTTGGCCCCAAAGTTCTATCAGATGAGTTCGAGATGTTGAAATTTAAAAACACACACCTGGGTGCCAAGTAGGGTAAAATACATCGTAATAAGGAGAAAAAGCATAGTTTCTGAGGCCTGGGAGGGGATAATTTGAATGCATTCTGTCCCTTTGTCGAGGGTCGGCATATTGGGAGCGGTCTTATTGCTAATATCGTATTTCATTGTGTTTTTGCTTTTTAGGAGAAAAATGAAACATGAATTTTAACATTATCTTCCAATAGACAGTTTGGACAATTCGTTTTTTGGGTATTCCAACTTCTCTAAATATCTATATAATTAATTATATATTAATTAGTTATATATAATATAAAAGGGATTTGGCATGCCATTTTTTAATTGGAAGAACTGTCTATTGGAAGAACGGGTCATCTTACATGCCCTTCTTCCCTACAAGGCTTGTGAGCGCCCAAAGAAATTCGTTGCCGACTGCACTAGCTGGTGATAACTGAGTTAGGGCAGCACCACTTTCAGCTGCATACGGAGTCGGGATGTTGAGATACAAATACGCTCAGATGGGTACCACGTAGGGGAAAAAGCATCATAAAGTGGGGTCATCGGAGGGTTTTGGAGGCCATTTGGGGTGGGATTTTGGACGACTACTGTCACTCGTCGGACGTTGGGAGTTAGAACGTCGTGTTCCTAACCGTATCGTATTTCATTGTT
>JAEEHQ010000147.1 GCA_016280915.1 Bacteroidales bacterium | reverse complement strand
TGATAGTTTAGAGTAGTTGATAGTTTAAAGTTGATAGTAAAATCTGCGTTTTCTGCGAGAGTTTTCCCAAGCTTTAGCTTGCACATTCGTGTTTTTTCGTGTTTTTCGATGTTCTATAATTGAATGTTTATCGTTTATTGTTTATTGGTGTTAATGTTTATTGTTTATTGGTTATTGAAAGTTGAAAGTTTAGAGTAGTTGAAAGTTGATAGTAAAATCTACGATTTCTGCGAGAGTTTTCCCAAGCTTTAGCTTGCTCAAACTTTCTGCGTTTTCTGCGAGAATTATTGCTTTACGGATTGAAAATCCTTATAGTATTTTGCGTCAGATTGCAAATCTGCCGCAACGGAGCCGTTTTCGTTTTACCGTATTTTTTAGTCGTTACTAAATAAAAAGAGGGTGCCCGTATGGGCAAATAATAAGAGCCCCCTTAATAGTTAATAGTGTTGAGTTTGTGATAGCTACAACTACTCACCATTAACTATTATCTTCATTGTTCTCGGATGGGGTCGTGTCAGGGGAGTTGCTTTCGCCGCTGAAGGCACCCAGGTTCTTCAGTAGGAAGAAATAGTAGGCAATGAAAATCACGGCAATCATGATGTCGCCAATGCCCATATAGGAGCGGTCCAAGAACATCAGCGGCAACAACATTAGCAGCAGCTTAGAGAGCGTATAGGCATGAAAGCCGTTTTTGCGCAGTTTCCACATCAGCACCAAACCAACGATGGAGGTGACGTCCAACAAAGCACGCAACAAATTGTACCATTGAGGTATGGCCATTTCTTGCTCCATCTTGATGTTGAACACATCGCTAAATTCCGATGGCTGGCTGGCATAGAAAGCACTAATCTTGGGGAAGAGCCCTGCTATGCCCATCATCTCCCAAATGAATTGGGAACCAGTGATGATAAAGCTGAAAATCAGCAGTATGCGCAGCGATCTTAGATTATATCGGTATCTATCTTGGTTGATATCCATTTGTCGGGGAGGTATAATCGTTAGCCTAACACGGCTGCCATCTGTTTCTGTAGTTTCTGAGCCTCTTCGGCGGCACGTTCGGCAAAGTCGTGACCATTGGAGGCGTAGATGATGCCGCGCGATGAATTGACCAACAGTCCGCACTCTTTTGTTAGGCCATATTTGCACACTTCCTCCAAGCTGCCCCCTTGGGCACCCACACCAGGTACCAGCAGGAAACTGTTGGGGACAATGGCACGCACTTGGGTCAGCATGTCGGCTTTGGTGGCCCCCACCACATACATCATGTTCTCTGCATTGCCCCATTGCTGCGAGGTTTCAAGTACCTGCTCAAAGAGTTTCTTCTCCCCATCAACGGGCAGGAATTGGAAGTCGAAAGCTCCTTTGTTGCTTGTCAAGGCCAGCAAAATCACCCATTTGCCGTCGTATACCGTAAAGGGCTGCACCGAGTCAGCACCCATATAGGGAGCGATGGTCAGTGCGTCGAAGTTAAAGTCGCCCTCAGGGTCGAGGAAAGCCTTGGCATACTGCTGCGAGGTGTTGCCTATGTCGCCGCGTTTGGCATCGGCGATGGTGAAGGCGGGTTTGCCCAGCTGGTGCAGGTAGTCCATCGTTTTCTTCAGTTGCACCAGCCCTTCAATGCCCATGGCTTCATAGAAAGCCAAGTTAGGTTTGTAGGCCACGCAGTAGTCGATAGTGGCATCGATGATAGCTTTGTTGAATTGGAAAACGCCGTCCTCGGCATCGCGCAGATGCTCGGGCATTTTCTTCTTGTCGACATCCAAACCCACACACAGAAATGAGCGCCGGGTATAAATAAGGTCAATTAATTCTTTACGGATCATATTATTTGATGAATGTTTTCAATGCGGTACTGAGGGCCTGTATGCCGGGAATGTCGTCTCTCTCCACCTTGTTGAGGGCGTCGGTGATATCCTTGGCATCAAACTTCTTGGTGATGTTCAGCAGCTGGTCGGCCGTTTGCGGTTTGGCTGCCGAGAGGTTTTTCAGCATGTTCACCAACGAGGAGATTTTCGGGTCGCCTGAGGCCTTGCCTTCCAGATTCTTCACAATGGGAGCGAAGTTGATGTCTCCCAGTTTTGAGATAATGGTGTTCAGCAGGTTGGGATCCAAGTTACCAATAATGGATTTCAAATTCAATTTGTCAAAAATACCCATAGTACAAACACATTTAAATTAAGTAATTATTTATGAGGCCGAAGCCATTCATTCTCTTTGTTTATGCCGTCACCTGGTGGAATTTCTCTGTCAGCTGTTGCGAGGTGATGTGCCCTAGGTGGTCGTCACTCACCAGCTTGCCGTGGTTGATGATGATGGCGCGTGTGCACATAGCCTCCACCTCCTGCATGATGTGGGTTGAAAGCAGTACTACTTTCTTCTTGCCAGCGTCCTTAATAACGTTGCGTATCTCCTCCAACTGGTTGGGGTCCAATCCTGTTGTGGGCTCGTCTAAAATCAACACCTTAGGGTCGTGGATAAGAGCTTGGGCCAGTCCCACGCGTTGGCGATAGCCTTTCGACAGTTGTCCGATACGTTTGTTGCTCTCAGGGGTCAGTCCCACCAGTTTAATCATTTCTTCCACGCGTTCCTTACAGTTCTTGAGGCCGTAGATACCGGCCGAGAATTGCAGAAACTCACGCACATACATCTCCAAGTAAAGGGGGTTGTGTTCTGGCAGGTAGCCAATCTCTCTGCGCACAGCCAGCGGGTCGTCGTAGATGCTGTGACCGCAGATGGTGGCCTCGCCTTCTGTTGGGGGGATGAAGCAGGTCAATATCTTCATCAGGGTCGATTTGCCGGCGCCATTGGGACCCAGCAGCCCCACCACTTCGCCCTCTTTCACGCTGAAACTCACATCGTCAACCGCCTTCTGGTCGCCGTAAATCTTAGTTATGTTCTTTACTTCAATCATTCGTGTAAAAATAGTTATTTCTTGCTAACGCAAAAACCGTGCTTTTATTGTTCTAGGAGTTCTTTTGCTTCTTGCAGCGAGATGCGTTCGCCATTGTTGAAAGCCACAATAAAGGCATCCTTAAAGCCCATCTCCCGCACCTCTTTTTGCAGTTTCACGGCCTCTTTTGCACTCTTGAAACTGCCAGTGGTATAGCGGTAGACACCTTTCTGCAGATAGTAGCTGTAGTCCTTCAGTCCCTTAAATTCGCGCGACCCCTCTTTCAGCTCCTTGCTACTACTTAGGAACTGCACTCTATATTCCACTCCCGAGGATTTGGTGGCTGCGGTAGCTGTTTTCGTCTCTGTGGCGGGCTTCGATTCGGGGGCAGCAACATCTGCATGCACAGGCTCTTTCACGGTGGGTTCGGCTATGGGCAGTGGGGGCTCCACATTGGTCTTGGCTGTGGAGGGTATCATGGTCGAAGGCATTTCCGCCACGCTGTTTTCTGCTTTAGGCTCTTCCTTCGTCTCACTTTTTGTTTCCGGCTGTTCCGAGGCCACTTTTTCTATATTGCTCTTCGGTGTCTCCTTGGTGGCTGCTGCATATTTGTCCACCTTGGCCTTATAGCCTTTCAGGTCTATCTTGAGGTCGGTGGGCACCTTCGTCCCTTCAACCGAACTCTTATAGTTGAGGAAAGCCTTGAAAATGCTCACCACAATGGTGGCCTGGCCCTCGTCGGACATCATGTATTGCTCCTCTTCGGGATTGCTGATGAAGCCCACCTCCGTCAGCACGGCCGGCATGGCGGTCTTGTACAGCACGAAAATCTCGGCCTGTTTCACACCGCGGTTGATGGTCTTGATGTTAGCCTTATACTGGTCTTGAATCATTCCAGCAAAGTCCAAGCTCTTGTCCAGATAGGCATTCTGGTACATGGCAAACATCACATAGCTCTCTGGCGAGTTGGGGTCGAAGCCTTGGTAGTCGCTGTTGTCTTTGTAGTCTTTCTCCAGCAATATATCGGCATTTTCTTTCTTTGCCACTTCCATATTGGCTTTGCTCTGCGAGAGTCCCATGACGTAGGTCTCCACGCCCGTGGGGGTTGAGTTGGTCCAAGAGTTGCAATGTATCGAGAGGAACAGGTCGGCCTTGGCCTTGTTGGCAAGTCGGGCACGTTCGGCCAGTGCCACGTCCACGTCGGTGGTGCGGGTGTAGATGATTTTCACGTCCGGACAGTTCTCCTCAATCAGTTTGCCCAGTTTCAGCGCCATCTGTAGGGTTAGCGTTTTTTCTTTGCTTTTTTTGCCAATGGCTCCTGGTTTGTCGCCACCATGACCCGCATCAATGACGATAGTTTTTACTTGTCCGGCAGCTTTCTTCTGGCAGAAAACGGTACTATTTATGCAAACCAGCACAATAAATAGGGCTAATAAGCGTTTCATTTTCAATTGTGTATTTTTTATTTTCAAAAATGCGCAAAAAGTTGCTATCTTTGCAATTTCAAATTGCAAAGATACGAGTAAAATCGGAAAGTGAGAACAATTATATGGAAAGTTTTGAACATCTGTTTGTTAGTCTGTCTCCTCGGACTAACAAATTCCCTTTTTGCTCAAATCGATTCCACTCGTTTTGCCAAGCAAAAATTGGTTCCACGCTCCCTTTTCGGGGGCGTTTCTGCCGATTCTTCCTCCCACCTGCCCGACTCAGCTAATTTTTTTTCCGGTGCAAAAGACCTGGCCGACACGCTATCTAAGTTTGCCGACTCCTCTGCTGCCCCAGTGCCCGACTCCCTCAAGCTCATCCCGCTCTCCAAGGATGCCATCACCACCATCGTCCATTACAAAGCCTCCGACTCCATCTCCTTCGACATCAATAAGCGCAAAGCGCAGCTCTATTCCAAGGGTCAGATTGAATATGAGTCGATGGAACTCAAGGCAGACGACATCCGTGTCGACTTCAACACCCAGATGCTTACCGCCTGCCCGGTGTTAGACTCTGCCGGCAAACCCGTCGGCATCCCCTACTTCAAAGAGAGCGATGCCGAGTACATGGCCGATTCTATTGCCTTTAACTATGTCACCAAGAAGGGCATCATCACGGGTGTCATCACCAAGCAGGGCGATGGCTTTCTCCATGGTTCCCGCGTCAAGAAAGTGACCGACTCTGTTATGTATCTCAATGGGGGCCAATATACCACCTGCAACCACAGCCACCCCCATTTTGCCATCAACTTTGGCCATTCCAAACTGATTACCGGCGACAAAATCTTTACCGGCCCCGCCTATGTCACCATCGAGGATGTCCCCACCCCGCTGATTATTCCCTTTGCCTTCTTCCCCATGAAGCACGAGGTCACCTCCGGCATCCTCATGCCCAGCTACGGCTGGATGGACAACCGCGGCTACTACCTCAAGGACGGCGGCTACTACTGGGCCATCAACGATTATGTCGACCTTGCCCTCACCGGCGAGCTCTACACCAACCTCAGTTGGGCTGCTGAGGCCAAGAGTAATTATTATGTAAGGTATAAATATAAAGGTAATCTCGACATCCGCTACGGCATCACCAAACAAGGCATTCCTGGCGACAGTGCCACCTTCTCTAAATTTAGTGATTTCAAGGTGGCGTGGCGCCACGACCAAGACGCCAAGGCCAACCCCCGCAGCCGTTTCTCCGCCAATGTCAACCTCCAAAGCCGCAACTACAGCAAGAATACCACCAACAGCAACGACTATTTCAACAGCACCACCACCTCCAGTGTCTCCTATTCGGCTTCGTTGGGCAGCAGTTTCAGCCTTGCCGCCTCGCTCAACGAGTCCTACAATGCCCAGACAGGTGTCATGAACCTCAAACTCCCCTCCGTCTCCCTCAGCTCCACCACCTTCTATCCCCTCCGCCGCAAGAAAGTCTCTGGCGACCTCCGCTGGTATGAGAACCTCTCCCTTTCCTACGCCCTTTCTGCCGAGAATAATATCAGCGCCCAGGATTCCGACCTCTTTAAGCTCACCACCCTCAACAAGATGCAGTACGGCATCCAACACTCCGTCCCTCTCAGCCTCTCCATCAAGGTGCTCAAGTTCTTCAACTGGACCAACTCTGCCTCCTACCACGAGCGCTGGCACTGGTCCACCATCCGCAAGAATTGGGATGAAGAAACAGGTTCCGTGGTGGTCGACACCGTGCGTGGCTTCCGTTCCAATCGCGACATCAGCTTTTCTTCCTCCCTCACCACCCGCATCTACGGCATGTTCAATTTCAAGTTCGGTCCCGTCAAGGCCATCCGTCATGTCATCAATCCCTCGGTCTCCTTCAATTTCCGGCCCAATTTCGGCGACGAGCGGTTGGGTTGGTGGAAATCCTATACCGACAACACGGGCTATGTCACCCGCTACTCCATCTTCGAGCGCAGTCTCTATGGCGGTCCCTCCGATGGCCGTTCCGGTGCCATCAACTTCAGCATCGGCAACAACCTCGAGATGAAGGTGGTCAGCCGCAAGGACACTGTCACCGGCACCAAGAAGGTCACCCTTCTCGAGAGCCTCAACCTCAATGCCAGCTACGACCTTGCCAAGGACTCTCTCCGCTGGTCCGATTTCTCTATCTCTGGCCGCACCACCTTGTTCAAGAACCTGGTGCTCAACTACTCGGGTTCTTTCAGTCCTTACTATATCGATAGTGCCGGACGCAAGCACGACCAATTCGTCTGGAAGGTGCAGGATAAGCTTCTCCAACGCAACAACTCCACCGTCAGCGCCCAGTTCTCATGGAGCCTCAACAACAACACCTTCAACTCCAATGCCGGTGGCAAGACCGGCTCCAAGCCCAAGGGCGAGCAAATTGTGGCCCCCATCATGCAGTCGCCCTACAACTACAATCCTTCCCTTCTGATGGGCACCTATGCCGATTTCTCCATGCCGTGGAACGTCTCCCTCAGCTACACCTTCAGCTATGTCAGCACCTATGTGGCTGCGCAGTACAATTTCAACAACAACGTCATCCAAACCCTCAGCCTTTCGGGCAATATCAACATCACCCCCCAGTGGAAGGTGGCAGTCTCCACCGGCTACGACTTCGTCAACAAGGGCATGTCCTACACCGCCATCGACATCTACCGCGACCTCCATTGCTGGGAGATGCGTTTCAACTGGGTCCCCTTTGGCTTCTACAAGAGTTGGAACTTCCAAATCAACATCAAGGCCAGCAGCCTCAAGGACGTCAAATACACCAAGCAGCAATCCTACCAGTCCAACCATGGCTATTACGCCTACTAACGGACTTCCCCACAACCTTTAAGCATTGTTTTTTCCCCATATAGAACCACAAACAACAATCAGCGATGACCGACAAACTCTATTATTCCATTGGCGAAGTTGCCCAAATGCTTGGGGTCAACCCCTCTTTGCTCCGCTTTTGGGAGACCGAATTTCCCCAAATCAAGCCCTATAAGAATAAGAAAGGCACCCGCTTCTACAATGACCAGGACATCGAACTGCTCAAACGCATCTATCACCTCACGCGCGACTGCGGCTACACCCTCGACGGTGTTCGCGACCAGCTCCGCACCAATACCCATCTCGACGAGAAGATGCAGCTTGTTCAAACCCTCACCCAAACCAAAGAATTCCTCCTTGCCCTCAAAGACCAGCTCTAAACAGCCTCATCGGCTGCAACCATCTGCCGAAACTCATTCGTTTCATCCATTTTTTCTAAACAATCGCCTTCCCCCGTCGCTGCCTTCATCTCCGCCTCGTTGCTGTGGCCATGCTGCGGCAGAGGATTTCCTCAACTTTTTTGGGGGGGTGGCGTGCGGTTCACCTATTTTTTGCTTTCATGACCTTGTTGAAGACTTCGATGCAAGCGCTTTGCCCGACTTCTGAAAGACCCATGGAATGAAAACCATTCAGTTGGTCAGGCTAGCTTCCCCTCCGTCCCTCCCCTCCTTCCTCCCCTGCGCCCTTCACGGCCAGCGGCCTGGCCCATGCCCTTGCGCCCATCCACCCCCCTGATGTTAAATAAAGTTAAATATCACCCCCTGCCATCAACTTTTTGCCTCAAAAAGGGCTATTAGAAAATAAAGAATTCTTAACCTGGCACGCCTAATCATGTCCGACACCGACTACAAACGATTCGACGACCTCATCCTTCGTCATTCGGGCCTCATCAAGGGCCTCTGCCTCCGACGTTCCGAAGGCGACCCCGACCTCTGTGCCGACCTCATGCAGGAGTGCTACATCCACCTCTGGCTCCATTTTGCCACCCTCCAACCCGCCGCCCCCCCCCTCCAGCAGTCCTTTTGGGTCTATTGGCGCTGCCGCAGCCTCTTCTCCCATCTGGCCCGCAGGCAGAATCCCCTCCAGCTTGTCCCTTTCAGCCAGCTCCTCGCCCCCTCCCTCCTCCATTCCGCCGTCGACCCCGATGCCGATTCCGATGCCCTGGCCGGCCAGCAGCGCGACCTTATCCGCTCCCTCGCCCGCGACCTCACCCCACGCGAGCAGCAGGCCCTCGAGCTGATGCTCCAGGACTGCCCGCCCGCCGAGATGGCCCACCTTCTCAGCATCAACCAGCGCAGTGCCATCTCCCTTCGTCACCGTGTCATCAGCAAGCTCCGCCAGCGCTACCACGCCCAGTATCCCCGTTCCAATTCCAATCAGCAGTAACCCCCAAAACATCACACATCATGCCAACCCCCAAAACATCCCCTTCGCCATCCCCTCTGTCGCGCCCTTCTGCCCCTGACGGCCCGTCCCTCTCCTTGGCCGACCGCACCTTCCTTCTTTCGCTCCTTCAGCGCGACACAGCCGACCTCGACAGCCGTTGCCGCCGCTATCGCCGTCGTCTATGCCTCCGGCAGCAAACCTTCTTGCTTGCCCTCTTCTTCCTTCTGGTGGTGGGCGGCCGCAAAGCCCTGGCCGTCATCCCTCAGCCCGCCTCTGCGCGGATTGTCACCACCTGCACCCAGAGCTGCCCCTCCGAGCAGCAACTCCACCAGCAAATCAACCGCCTCATCTATTCCGCACCTTCTCAGGACCTATAATATTCCTACCATGTCACCATTCAGCCGCCCCCTCAGCAAAAGAACCTTCTGGCTCCTTGTGGTCGCACAGGTGCTTATCCTACTCCTTGTGGTCGGTCTTGTCCTGCTGTTCCGCGGTCATCGTCCCCCTCGGGTCAGCCCTGTCTATGAGCGTTATGACCATAGCCCCGGCATTACGGCCACCTTCGTCAAGGACTTCCCCCTGAACGACACCCTTTTCGTCGACGTCACCCTTCTACAGGCTTTCTCCGACTCTGCCTGGCACCTGCTGAGTCGAGACTTCGATATTGATGACCTACCCGGCGAATACCAGGAACCAGGTTCCCATTACAACTCTTTCAGCATTAGTCTTGTCCCCAAATCCAACCCCATGCTACCTATGGACACAACCATCGAACACAACGATGTTTTGGTGGCAGATATAATGCAACAAACCATCAGTATATTCCATATCGTTGACCCCAATCAGCTCATTGCCATCATTAATAGGAAAGTAATTAATATAACTAACTAAAAACACAATTTATCATGAAAAATAAATCTATTACCCTAGCACTTATCGCATTGCTATCTACCGCTGTCGTCAGCTGTCTAGTGTTTTATGGCAACCTTAATAATCGCACTAAAAGGGCATTAATATATTTATCTCAAAGGTAACTATATGGGTAATCCAATCAGTTACATTGTACGCCTTGTAAGGGCAAACCTCAATTTGTATTTTTCCATACCTGCTTATGAAAAAAACAATCATTATCTTTGCCATGCTGCTCTGCTCCTTGGTGTCTAAAGCCCAGTTGCAGTATTGTAACATAGAGACCTATCAGATAGACCGCCTATTTTATCGCATCCTACCAAGCCGAAACGGGGTGGAAGTTGTGGCCAACCAGGACTTGTGCGTTCAGTATCCCAGTGTCGTGGAGGTGCCCGACTCGGTGACCATAGACGGGCAGACATATGCGGTAGTCCGCATAGGAGAAGGGGCCTTCGAGAGCGGCTGCGGCACGTTCACATCAATCAGTCTACCGGAGACCATTAGGGAAATAGGCAGCACGGCCTTTGCCGGAATCTCAACGGAAGTGACCCTACCCAGGTCGGTCCGGCGCATAGAGTGGGCGGCCTTTGCAGCCTGTGTCATGGACACCATGCGCATACCGCCGGAAGTCGAATACATAGCCGAAGATGCCTTTACAGGTGACCGCATAGGCCGCTACGTTGTAGACCCCGCCAACAGATATTACGTGGTGGTGGACTCGGGAGCCCTCTGCAGCAAGGACACGACCCTGCTGCTGGCCTATCCTGGCAGAATAGCAGACACCGCCTATACGGTGCCGTCAACCGTGCTCCGCATAGCGGGATCGGCCTTTTACGGAAACCGCAGCTTGCGGCAGGTCAACCTGCCGGAGGGCCTATGCTCGATAGGCACCTTGGCATTCGGTGCCCGGCTCAAACGACTGCACATCCCGGCCGCCGTGAGCCATATCGATGGGGCGCTACGAGATAGCGCCTCGGCCAGATTCCAACTGACCATTGACCCTGCAAACTGCCACTACAGGCTCCAGGACAACATGCTCCTAAGCCATGATGGCGACACCCTCATACAGACACTGGGCATTCCCTCGGTGCTGAGGGTCCCCTCAGGGGTGAAAGTCATTGCCGAATGTGCCTTCAACAAGGTCGCAGAACGGTCAACGGTCATACTCCCCGAGGGGCTGACAGACATAGAGGACATGGCATTCAACAATTCGGCGCTCAAAGTGGAACTGCCCACTACGCTACGCACAATAGGCGACTATGCCTTTGCCAACACCACCCAAATGGAGACCATATCCATTCCCTCGGTGCGGACGATAGGCAGCTATGCCTTCCTCTACAGCACGCTTAAGACAGTCGGGAACGCCACGAGCCTGCGCAAGGTCGGGGGGCATGCGTTCGATGCATCTTCTCTCCGCAACATGCACTTCGGTGACAGCATCGAGATGATTGGAGAGTGGGCCTTCTCAGGAACGCGGCTTAGCGGCGACATAACCTTCCACTCCCATCTGAAGGGCATAGGTATGAGTGCCTTGGTCACATCCGGTCTGGACAGAGTCACATTCCTTCAAACTCCCGACACGATAGGCCACCATTCCGCCAGATGCAGAATAGTGCGTTTCGCCAGTCCGGAAGTGCCTTCTTCCTATGGCGAGCCATTCTGGAAGAGCGACACGGTGTATGCCCCCTGCGGCAGTAGCAATGAATTCTCCCGTGCCATCAACCATTCGGCCAACACCGTCTTTGCCGACTGGTGCGATGAGGCCATCGCCCCTGGCGAGGCACACTCATGGCTAAAGCCCTATCCCAACCCCTGCCGCGGCATCCTCACCCTTGGCGGCCTCATTGACAGCCAGGCCACGGCCATCGTCCGAGACCTGACCGGACGCGAAGTGCTGCGCCGACAGGTCTCCGCCGCCCAGCCTGCCCTAGACTTGGGCGCCCTCCCCGCCGGCCAATACTTCGTGACCGTCGCCACCCCCCAAGCCACCGCCACCCGTAAACTGGTGATAAAATAAGAACCTCTTTCGTTCGGCAATAAACTCCCAATTCATCAAGAAACGCTGACGCTCTAAACATAGCCGCGGGAGGCCTATTGGAAAAAGTTCTCCCGTGGCTTTTTTAAGCAAAAATATTTGTAATTTTGTGCTATTAATAAAGAATGTCATGAATACGAACAAAAAAATGAAATACAAAGTATTATATCTTTTTTTAGCTTTTTTTGTGCTTTGCGGAAACCACCTTGCAGCCCAAGCACCTGAGTTCCGTTGGGGGGTGTACTATAAAGGGAATGAGTATTCAACAGGCTCTCATTATGATATAATCCATTCCACGGCTTTCGACAGCGCGGGCAATGTGTATGTCTTCGGCCGGTACGGGGTGAGGGGCCAGTTCGACCGCAGCATATATATCTGCCCCATGGACGACACCGTGGGTTTCCAACAAGCCGATAAGGGTTATGGCTGCTTCCTAGCCAAGTTCGACACTTTGGGTACATTGCTGTGGCGCAAATCTGTCCTTTCGAGTAGAAATCCAGTAGACCATCCACTGAACATGGTGCTGAAAGACGGCAGGATTACCATCGCAATAACAAGTTCGTATAAAGGGTCCTATTGGAATCATAATATAGATTGGTATTGGATGTTCGACACCCTCTATAATTGGAGCGGGGCCTGGTTTCGCAGTCTGTATTTTACTGTCTTTGCCACCTTCGATCTGGACGGCAACCGCACCGACACCCACTTCTTGGTATTGTACACGGGTGACCCTAATGCAGATCCGGGATGGGATAATGGATATTTATCTTACGGTGGTATCTCAATGCAGGGGTCTGTAACGCCCAAATATGCCATCGATGCCGACAAAAACATCTGTCTGTTCGCCAATGTTGCTGCTCCCCATACTTTGGAGTGGGTGCCGGGTCACGCCCCCTATATCCAACTGGACAACGACACCAACCGTCGCTACTATCTGGACTACAGCGACCGCTACGAGGACCGAAATCACATGGGGCCGACGGCGTCCTTTCTGAAGATAGACAGCAACTGGAACCTGGTGGCCATGCGGCCGCTGATAGACACCGTCGTGGGCTGGCAGCCATACTATGATGGTCACCACTTCCCAAGCTATATGAATTTCAACTCGGTGAACATGGACGAGGAGGGCAACATGTATGTATGCGGATGGCTGCAGGGGGCATATGATTATGATACCATCAATCCGTTTACCTTCCCCTGCTATTTCTTCCTGGACTCGGTCCACAGCCTGAAGGTGGAGAGCTTCAGGGAGTTGCAGACCTGTCCCTTCATCATTAAGTACGACGGCGACGGCAACGTGCTGTGGGTTCAGAAAGTGTATGTGGAGACGAACACAGCAAAGCCATTCCTCCTCATATACGATGATAGATATAGCTTCATGGAGTGTGCCTACGACTCCTCCCGCGTATACAGCAGCATCCAGTTGGACGTATTCAATAATGTTTTCTCGAATGTATCAGGAGTCAATCGGTTCTATGCCGACAGCAGCCACCTACAGCCGATAGTGCCTGCGCTGCGAGACACTAGAGGGGGGAGGGTTTCGGTATGCCTGGCGTACGACCGCCACACGGGCGAGTACGACACCTATTACGACCTCTTCGACTACGATTCGGTGCCCTTGGATTTTGAAGATTTTATCAATACATTTCATAGGGGCTTTGGCTCCCTGTCAGTGCGTGACAGCATGCTCATCGGGCAGACGGTAATATCAGAGTATACTCGCCCGACCTCGAAACTTTGTAAGATAAATTTAAGAACCCGAGAGATTGAGACATCCTCCCCGGTAGTGGGCGGGAGGGATGACCGCGGACTGTACCACCACCCCAACGGATATCTCCTCCGCTGTGGAAGACAAGAACCTGGACAAACGGTCTCAGGCGACGGTTTCTCAATGAATTGCCCAGACCGAGCCCCTTTCTTCACCTTCTTCTATGACCCGACATTAGACACGCGGCGGGGTCCCTGCCCCGAGGTGGACTCGCTGTGGGTGGCCGCCCTGGAGGGCTTCGACCTCACGCTGGCCTGGCAGGGCGACAGCCCCCGCCGCTCCTACGAGCTGGCCTACATAGCCGACGGCACCGACTGGGCCGACGCCACGGTGCTCACCCTCGACACCGCCTTCGCCACCCTCGCCCTCCCCGCCAACGGCTGCTACCACTTCCGCGTGCGTGCCCTCTGCG
>JAEEHQ010000146.1 GCA_016280915.1 Bacteroidales bacterium | reverse complement strand
ACGTCTGTTGCGAAGAAACGAACGTTTTCGATAAGCCGAGAGCAGAGGGCAAATCACGAAGTATTTGCACTATGCCGAGGCGAGAAAACGTCTGTTGCGAAGAAACGAACGTTTTCGATAAGCCGAGAGCAGAGGGCAAATCACGAAGTGTTTGCACTATGCCGAGGCGAGAAAACGTCTGTTGCGAAGAAACGAACATGTGCGCTTAGTCCACGCTTTTCGAAAGGTTGCAATATCTTGGCATAGCCCAAACATGTTCGGCTCTGCTTTCGGCTTTGCTATCGCAATCATCCAATGGATGATTGTTTCACTTGATTTGGAAAGTGAACTTGCGCTGAAGCTTGTGACGGATGAGGTAGAGGAAGAGGCCGTAGAGGGCCACGACCAATAGGGACAGGAGGGCGGTGAGGCCATCGCCTAACCCCAGTAGGTAAAAACCAACGAAGGAACCCAGCAGCAAGAGACCAGGCATGACATAGGCGATGAAAACCGCCTTCATGCCGTTGCCACTCTGGATGATGATGGTGACGGAATCACCCACCTTATACTGCTGCCAGCGGGATGTTTCTACTTGGACAGACTTGTCTTTTGACTCGGAAAAACCACATCGGGCATGCGCCTCGCAGGTGGCACAAGCGCTGGCCACCCGCATGAGGGCTGTGACACGCCCTGGCTCTACCTGGGTGACGGTGGCGGGATGGGTTGCTATTCTCTCCATGATTTAGGTGCATTTTTACAGTTCTTGACGCAGCGACCCTGTGTGTTCATCTTGTAGACTTCGCCACGGTAGACGACTTCGGCACGTCCCCACTCGAAAGGTGAGGCCATGTCGAAAATGGGGTTGATGAAGAAATTGCCTTCGGTGTCGATATAACCCCAAGCTCCCAAGAGCACGGGTGCTAACCCGTCAGAGAACTGGTAGGCATTGTCGAAGCAGGGGTATACGACCGGCTGGCCCAAAAGGTTGCAGTAGCCATATTTTCCATCTTTTTCTATGAGTGCCATGCCATCGTGGAACTGGTAGGCCTCGGAACGGATGCCGCTGTTGTCGTACTGAATGGGCAAGACGGGACGGCCGTCGGTGTCGATGATACCCCACTTGCCGTTGAGCGAGACGGCGGCACGATCTTCGTTGAAAAGCGCGGCATAGTCGTATTGACAGGGTATCACCTCCTTCCCCTTGGCGTTGAGAAATCCGTATTTGCCGTCACGGACAACGAGGATGCGGTCGCCTGTCTTGCCCATGAGCTGGGTGTAGACGGGCTTGGTGAGCTGACGGAACTTGTTGTCGTACATGGCCAAGCCATCGTCATCACCAGCAAAAAGTAGTCCTTCGTACATGGAGGTGAGAATCTCATATTTGATGGGGAATACCTCACGGTTGTTCTTGTCGATCATGCCGTAGCGGTCGTAGTTTTTGACCACGGCGAAACCTTCGTTGAATGGGAAGGCATACTCGTATTGGGGCTGGATGAACATACGGCCATCGTGATCGATATAGCCATAGGAAACCAGAGAGCTGTCGATGTCGACGGCCACCACGGCAAGTCCCTCGTTGAAAGAAGAGGCGGCACGGTACTGGAAGGGAACGCGGAGAGTGCCCAGGGTGTCGAAAAAGCCATAGAGGCTGTCTTTGACTGCCATGATCATGCCATCGGTGGGATAGAAAACCTCGTCGTACTCGCAAGGAATGATTTGCGCACCGTCGCGGTTGATGAGGCCGCAGCTGTCATAGTTCATATAGACTTTGCAGAACTCACCGTGAAACTTGTCGACAAACATGAACTTGTTGGGGACGATGATGGTGCCATCCTCGCGCTTAAAACCGAAGCGGTCGCCGTCCTGAGTGGTTTGGATGCCGTCGATGAAGACAAGTTCGCAGCCACAGGCCTCGTCGTCGACGTACTCCACTTTGTCCTCCTGGGCAGAGACGGCAGGAATAAAGGCAAGTGAGAGAGTGAGGAAAAGGAGGAGGTGTTTCATTGGGTTAGTTACTTATCAGGAATTAGAGTATTAATAAATCGCACATTTTTAGAATTATCTGAGAATTAGAAACTTTCATTGCAGATAATGAATGAGAGTTGTCTGTTTTATCTCATAGACACAACGGTAGTTGTTTTGCTGCATTGGAGGCGTTTTTTTTCCTATGGCGTTTATACGTATATGCCCGTACAGGACGAAATGAAGCAGAAATACAAGCTAAAACTTGGTGTTTTTATTAGCCACGTATCACATGAATCATACTATCAACTATAAACTCTAAACTTTAAACTATCAACTAAATAACGGTTACTTCGTCGGTTGAGACCCAACCCGTGTTGCCGTCGGCGATGTGGATTTTGTGCCAGTCGCCTAAGGTTTCGTCGATACCCACCTTGGTACCTTCGTGTAAGATGAGTTTGTCGACACTACCACTCTCAGGAGAGCTTTTAACCACTATCATAGGAGCTGTAACGATGGCTTGGTTATGCTGGTTGGCCCTCACGCTGGAGGCTATTGCGCAAGCCAAAGCCAACAGCAGAAGCACTACCACAAAGATGCTGCCAATGAGTGACCTCTTGCGCCAGACATATTCCTGGCTGAGGAAGATGACCACGACCAGGGCTGCAAGGACGGCCAGCAGTACCAACAGCACCACACGCCAACCCATAGGGCTGAACCAAGAGGTGAGGGAACGAGCCCATTGGACAATAAAGATTTCGGGCAACTGGGTAATCTCGTCTTCGGTCTTAGTGTTGGCTAACTGGAGGTTCTGGCGGGCATCGCGGAAGTTGGGCTTTAGACGAAGGGCACGCTCATAATTGAGAATGGCCAATCCGTATTCTTCCTGGCGGTAGTAAGCATTGCCCAAGTTGTAGTAAAGGTCGGCAGAGACGTAGCCGGCATCGAGAATGGCGTTGTAGGCGTTGGCGGCCCCAACAAAGTCGGACTTGCCGTAGGCCTCGTTGCCATGCTGCATGAGTTCGCGCGGAGTTTGGGCAAAAAGGCAAACAGGACAGAGAAGGGTGAGGAGGATGAGTATCTTTTTCATGTTTTTCATCAATTGGGGGTTAGATCATGACAATCATTTCAAGGGCTTCATCGTAAATCTGCTGTTTCTTGGTAGCGGCATCACCGGGAGCGAAACGGGCAAAGTCGACATCCTGAAGAGTTTTCATAATGCGCTGTTGCTGCTCTTCGGGTACGGACTTTTCTACGAGACAATCGTGAACGGTGTCGCTGCTAAGACGCGAAAGTTCAATATTGTATTTATCTGCCAAACAGCCCCAAATGGCCTTGTATATTTCCTCATAGAAACTATTATCGTCGCCAGTATAGAGGTGCGCAGCGGCTTTTTTCAGCCGTTTGCGGGCCTCCTTGGTAGCACGACGCAGACGCACACCGGCAATGTCCTGCTGCTGGGCTTGATACCTCCTACCCAGAAGGATGGCAACAATGGCACCGCCAAGAATGAGCACTAAGAATGTCCAGAACCACCACTCAACACCATGTTTCTGGTTGAGGATTTCGAAATGGGTGGCACCGGTTTGGATGTAATTGATGTCGCTATTGAGCAGCTTGACATTGCTCTTATTGGAGGTGACATTCTTCATGGCGTTGGGGTCGCCCTTGTTGATATGCACGGAGATGGCATCGACATGCGAGGTGGCGTATTTGCCAGTAGAGGGGTCGAAATAGGCAAAGTCGAAGGCAGGAATCTCATAGTCGCCTTGGCTGCGGGGGATGAGCACCCACTCAAAGGTGCGGCTACCGCTGATGCCGCTGTTGGAACGGGAAATTTTGTCGTCAATCTGAGGGTCGTAGACCTCAAAGACCTTGGGGAAGTTGAGCTTGGGAGCATCAATCAGCATCAGGTTGCCGCTGCCGGAGATAGTGAGGCGATAGGTGATGGCCTCGTTGGCACGCACCTCACGCGTGTCGACACCACTTTTGGCAGAGAATTTGCCGACGGCACCATTAAAGCCATCAGGAGCTCCGCCCGGGAGGGGTCGCACATTGACGGTAAGACTGTTGGTGCTAAGATGTTTCTCGACAGCCTGGGTGGGATTGAAGAAAGGATCATCAAAGAGGTCCCAGATGCTGCCGGTACTGCGACGCTGACGCTGCACGATGGCCAGCACATCGAGGTCGAGGGGTTCGATGGTGAGCTTGCCGCTCTCCTGACCGAAGAGCGCGCCGCGGCGGATTTCAGCCACTTGGTAGTTGCGGCCGTTCACCGTCTCGCTATATTGCTTGACGCTACCATCCTTGGTGAGGTCCTCGCTCCAGAAGCCTTTGTTGCCAGGGAGTTTGTCAATCTGATATTGGCTGAGGGAGACTTGGGTGTAGATTTTATAGGTGAGGATGACCTGCTCGCCTTGGTAGGGATTGCTCTTGCTAATGCTGGCTCGGGCAAAGAGCTGCTTGCTGTCGATATTGCTTGAGGAGGCTGGTTGGGCATAGGCCTGTTGCTGGCGCGAATTACCGCCATAGGCATTGGGATGCTGAGGCTGTGCCTGCTGGGTGCCTTTCTCAACGGTGATGGTAAATCCCGGGCAGGTAATCTTCTTTCCATCGACAGTACAACTGGCACCACCTATATTGAACGTGCCTTCCACATCGGCTTGGAGAATGTAGGTAAAGCCAAAGGAAGAAGAACGGCTGGTTTTTCCATTGATGATAGACATACTGGTACTCTGCGAGGTCATGGGACCGGAGAGTACAGAAAGTCCTTTGAAAGAGGGGCCACGGAAGTCGGAAGCGCGGTCGTTGACTTCGTAGCGGACTTCGAAACGGCGGCCCAAATCAACCCGGCCGGGGGCCCTCACGGTAAGCTCCTGCGCGGTGGCATTGAGCGCCAGAATTAGAAATAAAAATAAATATACGTACCTTTTCATAATAGTCATCTGTTACCAGTCTTTTTCAATCTTTGCGGAAGTGGCGGCCTCGACTCGTTTGGCGTTCTCCTTCATGGTGTTTTTCTCGTTGTTTTTCACAGCTTCCAACAGTCGCTCGGCATCCTGTTTCTTTTGTTGCTGTTGCTGCTGCTGGCGTTTCTGCTGCTCGCGGTCTTTCTTGTTCTGCTGTTGCTGGTTTTGTTGGTTCTGCTGGTTTTGCTGATTCTGCTGATCGTTCTGGTTCTGCTGATCCTGCTGGTTGTTTTGACCGTTTTTACCCTGCTGATCTTTGTTGTCCTTATTTTGGTCTTTGTTCTGATCCTGACCGCCACCTTGCTGTTGTTGTTGCTGCTGGGCTTGCTGCAACAATTTCTTGGCATAGGAAAGGTTATAGCGGGTGTCGTCGTTCTTAGGGTTTAGTTTTAGGGCTTCCTGATAGTCTTTGACAGCTTGCTGAAACTGTTGCAACCCCTCAGCACGGTTGTCTTTGCTGAGGCCATTCTTGAGGTTGCAGTTACCGCGGTTGTGCAGAATCTTGCTGCGGGTTTTGTCGTTGAGATCGGGAGCGGAAAGAGCCTTGTCGAAATGGCTGGCAGCCTCGTCGTATTTTTTTTGGCGGTAAAGGGTATTGCCCAAATTGTAATGAGCACGATAGGCAGTACTGTCGTCGTGTAGGGCTCGGCGATAGTTGACCTCGGCCTTGTCGTATTGCTTTTGCTTGTACTCCTTGTTACCCTTGCGGGTTTCTTTGCGGGCCGTGGCGCTTTGGGCGACAGCCAAATCGGCCACAGACAGGAAGAGGAGCAGGAGTGCGATGGATAGTATAGACTTTTTACTTTTCATTTTCTTGAATCAGGATTTTGTCGAGGTTGACTTTTTTGTTGCGACGCTCGAAGATGAAGAGCTCTGCCAAGAGGCAGAACAGGGCAGCCACGAGCGGATATTGGTATCGGCTCTCGTATTCGGAAAACATGGCCTCGCCGTAGGAGTCTTTTTCCATCCCCTCAATCATACGAACAATCTCTTCGACGCTGGAGTTGTTGTTGGCGCGGACATATACGCCCTTGCCGGCATTGGCAATGGCCGTGAGGGTGGCTTCGTCGAGGTGTGTGGTGACGGTGTTGCCATCGCGGTCGCGCTTATAACCAACACGTTGACCACCTCGGTACTCGGGAATGGGAGTGCCGGAGGTGAGACCCATACCGATGGTACACACCCGCACCCCTTGGGAAGAGGCTTGGCGGGCGGCGGCGACAGCATCGTCCTCGAAGTTCTCACCATCGGAGATGACGATGATGGCACGGCCCTGCTTTTTAACCCATTCGCGGTCAGGGTCGCCATAGCCAAAGGATTGCATAGCTTTGTCGATAGCATCGCCAATGGCGGTACCTTGGGCGCTAATAAGGGAACAGTCGATCTGGTCGAGAAAAAGTTTGACGGCACTATAGTCGCTGGTAAGAGGCATCTGCACATAGCTGCTGCCGGCAAATACCACCAACGAAATGCGGTCGCTGCCCAAAGCACTAAGCAGGTTATTGACAATGCGTTTGCTGCGTTCGAGACGGTTGGGCTGGATATCCTCGGCCATCATACTGTTGGAAACGTCCAGGCAGATGGCAATGTCGCTTCCAAGTCGTTCGCCTTTGACCATTTTGCTGCCCTCCTGGGGATTAGCGATGGCAATGATGAGAAAGGCCGCACCCAGCATAATAAGACCGAATTTGGTATGCGGACGCCAACGGGAGGCATCGGGAATGAGTCGCCCAAACATGGTGCGGTCGGCAAATTGTTCCAGTCTTTTCCTGTTGCGGAACTGCAGCCAAATCCACACGCCCACACCTACAGGTATGAGCAACAAGAACCAGAGTATTGCGGGATGTTCGAATTGAATCATGTGTTTCTTTAGTTGATCGTTTAGAAGTTGATGGAGTTATTCAATTGTTCTAAAACCATTATAGTTTTTTGTCTTAGGGTGTAGAGCGGTAGTAGAAAAGTCCCAAGAGTATCTCCAACAGCAGAGCGATGCCGGCCAAGACAAGCCAACCCATAAATTGGTCTTTGGTTTGAGCATATTTGGTGACATCAATCTTGCTTTTTTCCATTTCATCAATCTGTTTGAAAATGCTCTCGAGGGATTTCTTGTTGGTGGCACGGAAATACTGGCCATCCTTGGTGGATTGGGCCATCTGGGTGAGCAACTGCTCATCCAGTTCCACGGGCACGTTTTGGTAGTGGACACGTCCAAACTGGTCGCGGAAGGGGTAGGGAGCCATGCCGTGCGTGCCGCAGCCGATCGTGTAGAGGCGGATATTGTAGAGGGCGGCAATCTCGGCAGCACTCTGCGGGTCGACAGCACCTTGGTTGTTAATACCGTCGGTAAGCAGAATGATGACTTTGCTCTTGGCCTCGCTATCTTTGATGCGGTTAATGGCGGTGGCAAGGCCGTCGCCTAAGGCGGTACCGTCCTTAATCATGCCACTCTTTATGTCCTTCAGTTGGTTGAGCAGCACGGGGTGGTCGATGGTAAGCGGCACCTGGGTAAAGGCTTCGCCCGAGAAAACCACCAATCCCATGCGGTCGTTTTTACGTCCTTCGATGAAATCAGAGGCCACTTTCTTGGCAGCTTCCAAGCGGTTGGGGCGGAAATCCTCGGCCAACATGCTACCGCTAACATCCATGGCCAGGACGATGTCGATGCCCTCCACTTTCATCTCCTGTCGGCTGAGCATGGTTTGTGGACGGGCCAAAGCAACAATCAAGGCACCTATGGCCACCATTCGCAACACGAAAAGCAACGGATAGGTGCGTTGGCGGAAGGTCTTTTTGAGGCCTTTGAAAAAAGCAATATTAGAAAACTGTAATGCCGGCTTCTGCTTGCGATAGCGCAACAAATACCACACCACCATCAACGGGATGATGAGCAGCAGCAAGAGCAGGTAGGGATGGGCAAAAGTCAGGTGGTTCATTGTTGTTGATTAGTATTTTGAGGGTCGGTGTTGAGGGAAGCGGTGCTAGGATTAGGGGCAGGTTGAGGAGCGGTGGATTTGACAAAGTCGACAGCCTGCGTCATGGAAAGGTCATGCTGATAAGGAAGCGGTTCCGACTTGGCAAATTTCACCATGTCTGCCGTCTGTAGGATTTGGCGCAGCTTTGCATAATTGTCCTCGCTGTAAGCCAGGGAAGACTGGAAGGCATCGAGGGTCTGATCGGTAGTCATCTCGGTCGACTGGATATGATAGGTCTCTTCCAAATAATTGCGCAAAATGTCGGTCAACTCGGTGTGATACTCCTTCACCTTGCCTTGCTGCCATTTCTGTTGCTGACGGAGGTTCTCCAGGGCGTTGAGAGCGCGTGTGTCGGGCGGTAACGGAGGCTCTTGCGGAATGGTGATGAGCGGCTTGTGGTTCTTGAGGCGGAGAATGACGAAAATGGCCGCCGCAATGATGGCAAGTATGCCCAAGATGATGCCCACCACCTTGGCAATCTCACCAAAGGTATAGGGCTGCCGCAGAATGTCGGCAATGTCTTTGATGTTGGCGGTGGTTGTGTCCACTCCTGCCACATCCCGCACGTTGATGAGCAGCGAGTCGGTGCCGATATGGTACCAATGTTCACCTTCCTCGAAGCTGGTGATAGCTGTATGCAGGGTGCCGTTAGTGGAGTCTACCCATTGGCGCACAGCCACGATGTCGTTGTTGGTGAGGTCCTCCAACGTGGGAAAAATAGTGGCAGGCTCGATGACAAGTTCGGCCTGGTCGCCAATGAGGAATGAGGTACTGTCCAACTTAAACTTATAGCGTGTCAACTCTGCAGGCGCAATGGTGTCCTGCGCCGTGGCGGCAAGTGCGGTAAGGAGAAAGATGAGTGCTATTAAATGTCGTTTCATAAAATTCATTCTCAATGCGTTTTGTATCATCAGGCGCTACGGCGGTCGAATAGTTTCTTAAGTTCTTTCACATAGTCTTCGCCTGTGTAGAGCACGGTAGTGTCGATGCCGTATTTCTTCATCAGTTCATCGGTTTTGGCCACATGCGCAGCATATTGGTTGGCAAAGGCCTGACGGAGGGAAGCATCGGCGGTGTCAATCCAGATGGTTTCAGAGGTCTCGGGGTCGTAGAACTTGGTGAGTCCAAGGTCGGGCAAGCGGGCTTCTTTCTCATCGGCTATGCGGATGGAGATGAGGTCGTGCTTGTGCGAGGCTATCTTCAGCGCGTCGGAGTAGCCCTCGTCGTAGAAGTCGCTCAGCAAGAAGGCTGTGCAACGTTTCTTGATAACGTTGGTGAAATACCGCAGGCCCTCGGCCAGGTTGGTACCGTTGCTGGTTGGGCGGAAAGTGATGAGTTCGCGAATGATGCGGAGGATATGGCTGCTGCCTTTCTTGGGAGGGATGAATTTCTCAATCTTGTCGCTGAAGAGTATCACACCCACTTTATCGTTGTTCTGTATAGCACTAAAAGCGAGTGTCGCAGCCACTTCTGCCACCAGCTCTTCTTTAAACTGATGATGGGTGCCGAAACGATTGCTGCCGCTGACATCGACTAATAACATCACCGTCAGTTCGCGCTCCTCCTCAAAAATCTTCACATAAGGATGATTCAGTCGGGCGGTGACGTTCCAATCGATGCTGCGCACGTCATCGCCATACTGATATTCACGCACTTCGCTAAAGGCCATACCACGTCCCTTGAAAGCGCTGTGGTATTCGCCCGAGAAAAGCTGGCGCGACAGTCCTTTTGCCTTGATTTCTATCTTGCGGACTTTCTTTATTATTTCGTTGTTCTGCTGTTCCATAAATTAGTGTCAAGTAGATTCGTCATAAGGTCGTTGTAGCTCCACTTTAGGGAACGTCCACCCGGTTGAGAATCTCATTGACCACCTCTTCGCTGGTGATGTTCTCAGCCTCAGCTTCATAAGTAAGGCCTATACGGTGGCGGAGCACATCCATGGCTATGGCGCGGACATCCTCGGGAATAACATAGCCGCGGCGACGCATGAAGGCGTATGCCTTAGAGGCCAAAGCAAGATTGATGCTACCACGAGGAGAAGCACCATAGCTAATCAGTCCCTTGAGCTTATTCAGCTGATATTGTTCAGGGAAGCGGGTGGCAAAGATGATGTCGGTGATGTAGTTCTCGATTTTCTCGTCCATATAGACTTCGCGCACCACCTCACGTGCCTTCAGTATGTCGGCAGGTTTGAGGATGGGCTGCTGTTTGGTAAAGCCTCCCATCATCGACTGGTGTAGTATTTGGCGTTCTTCTTCTTTCTGCGGATAGCTGATGACCACTTTCAGCATAAAACGGTCCACCTGTGCCTCTGGCAGTGGGTAGGTACCCTCCTGCTCGATGGGGTTTTGGGTGGCCATGACCAAGAAGGGTTCCTCCAGTTTGTAGGTGGTTTCGCCAATGGTCACCTGGCGCTCCTGCATGGCCTCAAGAAGGGCACTCTGCACCTTAGCAGGGGCACGGTTGATTTCGTCAGCAAGGATGAAATTGGAGAAGATGGGGCCTTTCTTCACGTTAAATGTTTCGCTTTTCTGGCTATAGATCATGGTACCCAGAAGGTCGGCGGGAAGTAGGTCGGGAGTGAATTGGATTCGGCTGAATTTGGCATCGATAGCATTGGCCAGCGAAGTGATGGTGAGGGTCTTGGCCAAACCGGGGACACCTTCGAGCAAGATGTGGCCGTTGCTCAACAGACCAATCATCAGACTCTCAATCATGTGCTTTTGTCCTACAATGTTTTTGCGTAGTTCCATGGTGAGTGCGTCCACAAAGGCGCTTTCTCTCTCAATGCGTGCATTCAGTTCTTGAATGTTGAAATGCTGATCTTCCATATAATAAAAAATATTGTTTTAGTTTTCTTATCAATAGCGTGGGCTATTTTTTGGTTGTATAACGCAATCATTTTTTCTTTATTGCCAAATTATAATTTTTTTTCTTTTTTTATGAGCAAAAGCCGCAATTATAAAAAAAAAATGTATCTTTGCTAATTAAAATATGTAAATGGAAATTAAATATCTAATTAAATATTAATATCTTATGAAAAGTAGAAAAGTACTTCTCGGCTTATTTGCGGGCCTCGCAATGTGCTTTGTTGGCACAGCTACCGCCCAAAATGCCAATTACCAAAACAACAATCTTGTTGAAATCGGCCCGGACAACATTGGTGGCCGTGTCACTTCCCTCGTCGTTTTCGGAGGTGGTGCCGACGCCTCTGTCACTCTTTACGCTGGCGCTGCTACTGGCGGCCTCTACACCCGTTCCGACGCCGAAGAGGACATCTGGAACTACCTCCCTTGCTACCTTAATGATGAGGAGATTACCCTCCCCATCAGCTGCATGACTAAGCTGAATGAAAACACCTTGCTCGTCGGTACTGGCGAAAGCTACTATGGCAAAGGCAACAAGGTTAACAAACTTGCAGCTCGCGGTCGCGGTATTTTCCTTTTCAATACCGACGATGCCACCTTCACCCGTCTCAACAACACCAACCCCGGCAACGATCTGGAGGCCGATTTTGCCAATGTCAACGATATTAAAGTGATGACCCTCCAAGGCATCACCTATGTCTATGTGGCCACTCCCAAAGGTCTTTTCCGCTGGAATATCACTCAGGTGAGCGACCTCAACAATGCCCCCACCAAGGTCTTCTCCGGCAATGTCTCCAATATTGTTCTCTCAAAGCAGTTCAACAGAGCTTTCTTCGCCGAGGGTGGTCACCTTTACAAGATTAGCGATGTGATTAATTCTTCCACCCCCGTGGACATCACTGGTAGCTGCTCTGCCTTTGGTGCTAATGCCTCTTATATCACTTTGGCTCTTGCCCCCTCCGACGAGTCCTACCTCTATGCCATGGTTTCCAACGCCAACGGCTTAATGACCGGCCTCTACCTGACCCGCAACACCAATAACTGGCTCCTTCTTTCCACCTCTACCGTCACTCCCTTCACCTCCGCTGCTACCAACGCTACCTGTGGTGCCCTCACCGTCAGCCCCATCGACCCCACCAAGGTCTTCCTCGGTGGTTCTGCCATCTGGGTTGGTAAAGGTTATGTGGAGAACTCTCCTTTCCAATGGACTGTTTCTTCCTCCAATGAGTCTTTAAACTTCGGCGACTACATGGCTACCGTCTACTCAAACGCTACTTTCGTCCACTCCGGCATTCATCAGATAGTTCCTGACGTGCGTTGGGACGCCGAGCGTAGCGTCATGTATGAAGGTTACTATATCGTCACCGACGGCGGTATCTATTTCTCCAATGGGTACAACGAGCCCATGACGCTCTTCTCCAACCTCAACCGCGGCATGAATACCGTACAAATCAACGGCCTCGCCGTTTGCCCCGACGGTTCCATCATCAGCGGTGCTAACGCCAACGCTTGCCCCTACATCGAGGCTCGTACCGAACACAACGGTGGTATCAATGACTCTTCTTGGTATGATGCTTCCGGTTCCAACCTCAACCACTTAGCCAACATTATTTGGAAGGGCAACGGTGGTCAGGTGGCAGCTTCCCGTTTCACTCAGTACGCACCCTATTCCCGTCGTACCATTTTTGTCTCCTCTGCCAACGGATCCATTGGCCGTGCTTATGCCGACTACAACGATTTCACCAACACCCAGACCTGGACATCCGATGTTGACTTCATGTCCAACCTGATTGCTGGTGGCCCCGCCATTGGCCAGATTCATCTCTGGGAGACTGACAACAACACCTACACCAACGACAGCATTACCTTCACCATCGACACACTCAGTTACGTCATCCGCGACGGCGAACGTCACTATATTACCAATAGCGATAACAACTTTATGGGCTCGCGTTTCCAGATTCATCGTGGCGACTCCATGGTGGTGCTCGATCCTGCCCACGCCAGCTATCCTTTCTACCATGTCTTCGACCATAACTTCACCGTTGGCAACGAAATGCGCCAGACAATCCATCAGCCTTACCTGAGCCGCATGCTGGCCGTTACCGTTGAGAACGACATGCCCAGCAATTCCAACGTTTCTTACTGCTGGTTCCCCACCGACTTCCGTAAAATCTTTAATGACGACAACGACACCCGTTTCTGGAGCCATATCTACTGCGTCAACGGTGCCTCCTATCCCAACATGGTAGTCCGCTATACTGCCATGTCTCAGGATGGCGACTGCGCCTTTGTTGTTGTTGAGGACAGCAAAGCCAAGAAATCCTTCATCGCTCGCGTTCATGGCATCAACTCCGCCGACTATAGTGCCTCTGTTCACGAAATCCGCGACCAGCTCAACTATAAGATCAGCACCCGCATCACCACCACCGATACGATGATGGCTTCCGACACCAGCATCTACTTCAACCGTCGTATTTCCTCCATCAACGTCGATCCTCGTCAGGGCCGCGATGCTATCATCGTCACTTTCGATGGTTATGGCAACAACGCACCCAATGTTGTATACATCAACAATGCTTCCAGCAACAACTACACCATCAGCAACATTCCTCTGCCCACTCCCACCCCCGCCTACAGTGCCATGATTGAGTACACCACTGGCGAGGTCTATGTTGGTACTGAGGATGGTGTCTTCAAAGCTGCCAGCGTCAACAATCCTTCTTGGCAGGCCTATGGTGCCTTCAACGGCGTTCCTGTCACCTCTATGTATCAGGTCACCTGCAACTATCCTATGATTTCTTATGTTGGTCACGACGGTGTCTCCGAAGTTCAGTACTACTTCCCCAAGACCAAGTGGGCCTATGCCATGTACTTCGGCACTTATGGCCGTGGTATCTTCATGGATTCCACCTATGTGGTTGACCACGTCAATGAAATTCTCGACTCCAATATCTTCAACGGCATTCCCACCGTTGCCAACACTGGTGCCAACCAGGTCCGCCTCTACCCCAACCCCGCCGTCGACCAAGCTACTCTTGAGCTTACTATCGCTCAGGCCGGTCAGGCTGTTGTGAAGGTCTACGACCTCACGGGAAAGGTTGTCTATACCGAGAATCTTGGCAGACTTAGCGAGGGCATCCACACCCACGCCATCAGTTGCCAGAATCTCCAACACGGCATGTATCTGGTCAACGTTATCGTGGGTGGCCAGACCGCTACCTCTAAGTTGGTCGTAAGATAATTCTAATTAGATAACGAAAGAGGTACTGGTCCAACAAACACAGTACCTCTTTTTTATATATAGTATCTATTCCATATTTATAACACATATTTCATTCTCATTCGATGAACAAAAATCTTGTCCAAGAACTCAAATGGCGCGGCATGATTCACGACATCATGCCAGGCACCGAGGAACAGCTCTCCAAAGAGGTAACCACCGCTTATGTTGGCATCGACCCCACAGCCGATTCCCTCCACATCGGCCACCTTGTCAGCATCATGCTGCTCAAGCACCTCCAGGTAGCTGGGCACAAACCGCTCGCCCTTGTAGGGGGTGCCACGGGTATGATTGGCGACCCTTCTTTCAAGGCTCAAGAACGTAAGCTTCTCACCCCCGAGGAAGTCAACCACAATGTCCAATGCATCCGTAAACAGCTTTCTAAATTCCTCGATTTCGACAATCCCGTCAATGGTGCTGAGATTGTCAATAACTACGATTGGATGAAGGATTACCTCTTCCTCGATTTCATCCGTGATGTAGGCAAACATATCACCGTTAACTATATGATGACCAAAGACTCTGTGAAAAAACGTTTAGAAACCGGTCTTTCCTTCACCGAGTTCAGCTACCAGCTCCTCCAGGCCTACGACTACCTTACCCTCTATCGCACCAAAGGCTGTCGCCTACAGATGGGTGGATCCGACCAATGGGGCAACATCACCACCGGCACCGAGCTCATTCGTCGCATGGAGGGAGGCGAGGCCTACGCACTCACCTGCCCCCTCATCACCAAGGCCGATGGCACCAAGTTCGGCAAAACCGAAGGCGGCAATGTGTGGCTCGACCCTACCAAAACCAGCCCCTATAAGTTCTATCAGTTCTGGCTCAACTGCTCCGATGTTGACACAGCCCGTTACATCCGCATCTTCACCATGTTCTCCAAAGAGGAAATAGCCGACCTCGAACGCCAGCATGCCGAAGCTCCCGAACGTCGCATCCTCCAGCATGCTTTGGCCAAAGACATCACATGCCGTGTTCACAGCGAGCAGGACTACAATGCCTCTGTTAATGCCTCCGAACTCCTCTTCGGCAAGGGTACCACCAAGCAACTCAACGCCCTCGACCGCGACACGATGCTCTCTGTTTTCGAAGGTGTTCCTCAGTTCACCGTCTCCCGCAGCCGTCTCGACGAGGGTGTCTCACTTATCGACCTCGCTGCAGAGGTGGGCATGTTCGCCTCTAAGGGTGAAATTCGTCGCGAGCTCAAGCAGAACTCCATCTCCGTCAACAAAGCCAAAGTGGGCGAAGATTGCTGCCTCTCAGCCAACGACCTCCTCACCTGCGGCAGTATCCTTATTCAGAAAGGCAAAAAGAACTACTACCTTCTCAATGTAGAGTAGTTGCAAATGGTTTCCACCTCAAAATTCTTCAAGCATCAGGTGGCAACCATCTCTTTAAAGAGATAATAAAAAAGGTCCTTCAATTCTCTGAAGGGCCTTTTTTAACCAATCGGTCATTCCAAATTATTTCGATTCTTCCACTACCTCAATAATCTTGCTATTGGTCTCAAAGGAGATAATCTTCACGTTAGTCTCTCTCTTCCAAAACAGGAAGCCTTTCTTCTGATAAATGCGGCATTGGTAAGTCATTTTGCCTTTGAGATTGCGGATATACACCTCGCTGATTTTGTGTTTGGGGAATTGGTGAGCAACGGTGTCTTTGATGGCATGGGGAATGTACTTGTCCTCAATATAGTAGCGGGTTTCAGAAGTCTTGGTAGTAAAACGAATAGCCTGCTTGTCGCCATCGACACTGGTGAAAGTGGCCATATAAGCCGAGCTGTCCAGAGCCATGGTCCATACCACGTTTTGGGCATCGCTTGCTTGGTTTTGGAAGTCTTTTACATAACGGACGGGCACATCAGCCTCTTTTACAGTTTTTTCTTTCTGTGCAAATACTACTGCCTGACTCATCACAACGAGTGCAGCAAGAACAAGTATCTTTTTCATATTGTGTATTTTATTAAATTGTTACTATTTCCAATTGAACTTACAAAGGTACTAAAAAAAATTTATACAGCCAAATAATTATTATCCACGTGGCTCAAACAGCATCAAAGCTTGCCAAAAAGCCTTTTCTCCACCTGCTCCATCACATGCCGACCATCATGTATTACCTGCATACTCCAATAGAGCTTCAGCGTTGCTTGCTCATCTTGACTTAATTGCCAGGAGATGTCCTTGTTGGAACGCATCTTCTCGGTCAAATAGAAAAGAGAAAGAGCTGCGCACACCGATATATTGAAACTCTCGGTGAAACCATACATGGGCACCTTCACATATCCGTCTGCATGGTCAATGGCATCCTGAGTCAGACCTGTCAGCTCGGTGCCAAAGACCAAGGCCGTTGGGTGTGTAATGTCCAAGTCTGTTATCATGGTGTCATTTTCATGTGGCAGCGTGGCAATAATTCGATAGCCCTTCTTGTGCAATTCGTCATAAGTTTGCAGGATATTGGGGTGCTTGTAGTAATCCACCCATTTGTCCGACCCCATCGACACATCGCTATTCGGCATATACTTATTGCGGTCCTCGATCACATGCACATCCTGCACGCCGAAACAGTCACAACTGCGGAGTACTGCACTTGCATTGTGCGACTGGAAGATGTCCTCCAACACAACGCATATATGGCGTGTACGGTTCTGCACCAGTCGGTCGAACAATTGTTTTTTATTCTCACTAAACAACTCTGCAGCCGCATCATACAGCCGCTGTTTCTCATCTAAAGTATATTTGGCAAATAAATCCCTGTTACTATCTTTTATCTCAGGCATAATCAATAAGTTATTAAAAAGTAGTCAACTTCAATCTTGTTTCCACAGCTCTCTCAGCCGTGCATATTTCACCATCGTGTAAAACGCCGTCATCCGACATACTTCAAAACCGGCACTCCCATCCAAGAAACCACCCTTAAAAATGTAGTTTCGCAGGAAAGTCCACAGCGGTTTCACCACCAATGCTCCTTTGGGACAACGTTTGCCCTGTTCGTACGCTTTCTGGGCTGCCAGGTCGGCATACTTCACCTGCCTTGCCGCCAACTCATTTATGCTGTAGTAGCTGTAATGCAGCAAGTCGCCGGCCAGCCGCTGCCTCCTCACGGGTCGTGCAAACGTCAATTCTTCGTGAACCATCCCATCCCAACGGCAAATACCTTTGTGCCAAAGCCTTATCTTCTCATCGGGATACCAGCCGCCATGCCTTATCCATTGACCGCAGCAGTTGGTAAGGCGGCAGAAACTGTACACAAACTCCTCTGCAGGACTACTGGTTTTGAGCTGCATTAGCGATTCCCGCAATTCTTCCGACAGGGCCTCATCGGCATCGATGGAGAGAATCCAGCTCCCTGTCGCCAAACTTTCGGCGTAGTTTTTCTGTCCGGAATAGCCCGCCCAATCATGGTGCTGGAAGACAACTCCCTGCTCACGGCAAATACGCTCGGTTGCGTCGGTGGAGCCACTGTCCACCACCACTACCTCGTCGGCCACCCCTCTCAGCGAGACCAGACAGCGCCCAATATTGCGCTCTTCGTTCTGTGTGATGATGATGGCTGTAATTCTATCCATTAGTGTATTAGCAAACTATTAAAAAACTTTAATTCGTAATTAAAATGCAAAGATACATTTTTTTTTCGTACTTTTGCAAATTCAAAACAAACAAGCATCAATATGATCATTGGCTTCGAAGCTAAAAGAGCATTCAAAAATAACACCGGGCTGGGCAACTATAGCCGCATGCTCATCTGTGGCCTTGCACACGAACACAACGAGGTCCGCTCCATCCTCTATTCCCCCGACATGTCAGGCGACTACCGCAACTATTTTACCAGCTATGCCAATATTTCCACACGGAAACCCTCTGGCTTCGACCGCCACTTTCCCAATCTTTGGCGCAGCCATGGCATCGCCATGCACCTCAAGACGGATAAGGTGGACATTTTCCACGGTCTCAGCCACGAACTGCCTCATGGCATTCCCCACAGCATCAAACGCGTCGTAACCATGCACGATCTCATCGTCTGGCGCCACCCACAATACTACCGCCCCTTCGACCGCTTAGCCCACCGCGTTAAGCAACGCCATTCCTGCCGCATAGCCGATGCCGTTGTGGCCATTAGCGAGTCCACTAAGCAGGACCTCATCAAATACATGCATGTGCCGGAGTCAAAAATCCATGTCATCTACCAGTCATGCGACCCCATCTTCTGGCAGCCCATCACCGTCGACGAGCGCCACGACATCACCAAGATGTACCACCTGCCCGAAAAATATGTGGTATGCGTAGGCACCATCGAGGAACGCAAGAACCAGCGCACCGTTGTCAAGGCCATAGCCAAGTTGCCTCAAGACATTCATCTGGTCATCGTGGGTCGTCAACGCGGCCGCTACTACTACGAGGTCATGTCCGAAATCAAAGCGCAGAAACTTACCAACCGCGTCCATTTCGTCTCCAATGCCGACTTTGAGGACTTCCCGGCCCTCTATGCCAACGCCATCGCGTCGGTGTACATGTCGCATTTCGAGGGTTTCGGCATCCCCATTCTTGAATCCATGTGTTGCGACACCCCTGTCGTCACCTCCAATGTCTCGTCCATGCCCGAGGCCGGCGGCGATGCCGCCCTTTATGCCAGCCCCGACAATCCCGACGAGGTGGCCCAACAACTCATGCGCATCATCGAGGACCCTAACCTCCGAGCCGACCTGGTGGCCAAAGGCCGCGTCCAGCGCGAAAAATTCAGCCAAAAGAAAGTCATCGCCGACCTTTACAACCTCTACACCACCCTCGTCCCGCAGGACGAAGACGACTTCTAAGAGATTTCTGATAAAAAGTGGAGGAAGAACCCTTCCCCACCTCATCCATAACATATACAAATAGATGCAAATCAGCCTTTCCAATTGATTTGCTTAGTATTCTTACACCTTCATAAAACGCCCCCACGGTCGAGAAAAGAAGCGTATGGGATAACCCCAAATATGACAAATCAAATACAACTCCATGTCCCAAAAACAACTTGAAGAAAAAGTTCCCTCTTGACCAAGAAACACCGAAAATGGGAATATACAAGTACCTGTTACTTAAGGGTAAATTCATCATTTAGATTAGATTTAGATTAGGTATTGATTAGGTTTATATTATATTTTGATTAGTAATGATAATATAAACAAAATATAAGTATAAACAAAACCTAATCTAATATTAGGAGTAAGTTACAACTAACAGCTACCTTACACCAAGCCAACAGGGAAATATGGCAACTGGGGCAATACATCCAAAAAAACAACACTTGAGGCAATCGCTACGGGGAAGAGGCATCGTGATTAGGAGGCATCATGATTAGAAAGCATCGTGATTAGGAGGTAGCGTGATTAGAAAGCATAGTGATTTAAGCATTTATTTACTTGGAAATAAAATCGTACCTTTGTATTTGGATATATCAATCACGATATACAGTAACTTATTAATTATCAATAAGAAATAAAAGCAACAACCATGAATAGAGTATTACGTGAAATAGCCGGTTACCTGCTTGGGTTTCTCATTTTTATTATTCTGCTACCTTGCTTGATGTGGTGGGTTGGGGGAAAGTCTTTCGAAGCCAGCGAATGGCTGTGGGTGACAGGAGGATTACTAATGGCTGTAGGGCTGACACTTAGCATCTGGTCAATTGTCCACATGCGCAGGGTTGGAAAAGGGAATCCTTTCGACCCTTATGGCCATGAAGTGGCACCTCGCACACAGCAATTACTCATCGATGGTCCCTACGGCTTCAGTCGCAACCCGATGCTATTGGGTGTTTTCATCTACCTGGGAGGCATCGCCGCCCTTCTCCACACTTGGCAGGCGGCGGTTGTCTGGGTAGGGTTTGTCGGCATCATGCTGAGTCAAGTGAGGAGTGAAGAAAAACGCCTGCTGAAGGATTTTGGAAATGATTATCTGGATTACCGATCAAGGGTACATTGGCTGTTGGGAAACCGCTCACGTGGATTGAGTTTTGCCATCGTGGCCCTTATTTACCTCTCCTCTATCGGAGTGGGAGTGCTAACCTACCGTTGGATGGGGAAGATGAATGCCAATGGTGTTCTTTGCCTGCTGGGTGCCGATGTGGTGGCGACTGTCTATGTGTGGTTGTTTGGCCTAATTTACAAAAATGTTTCCATATACGACCCCTACTGGAGTGTGGCGCCACCAGTCCTACTCACGATATGGCTTTTCATCAAGGGTTTTAATACCCCTTATCTCATGCTGTTGGTGGCCGTATGGCTATGGGGCATACGACTTACCGCCAACTGGGCATATACTTTCAGGGGCATTTATGCCGAAGACTGGCGATACACACGCTATCGCAGCAATTGCCGTCCTTTCATTTTTCATATTATCAATTTCTCCGGACTCAATATGATGCCCACCCTTTTGGTCTTCTTCAACATGTTGCCAGCCCTGCTACTCCCCGAACAGCACCAACAGGCCAACATCCTCTCTTGGGCAGCGTTGGCCGTTTGTCTGGGAGCTGTAGCCATAGAGCTCACAGCCGACATCCAGCGCCATCGCTTTGTTCGCCAGCATCCCAACCACAATGAAATCCTACAAGATGGGCTTTGGAAACATGGCCGTCACCCCAATTACTTCGGCGAAATAAGCATGTGGTGGGGCGTATGGTTGATGTATGTCTCGGTGAACGGGTTTGCGTGTCGTCCATGGCTGATTGCTGCCCCCATTGCCATGACGGCCCTCTTCCTCTTCATCAGCATTCCTATGATGGAGAAACGCCAACTGGAAAACAAACCCGGCTATGCCGCCTACCGCCAAAGGACCCGCACACTCATCTAACCCCATTCCTCATAAAGATTCGCAGCACCCAGACATACTCCAATTTTATTAACTTTCCAAGGTTGATTATTTTCCAGGAGAGGGGGATTTTAATTGGACAAAAAGATATAATTTTGCAATTTGAAAAATAATATTCATTGCGCAATGAAAAGACACTTTAAGAACTTCCGCCGTATGGCGCTGCTGGCGCTGCTGGCAATGATTGTAGCCTTGCCCTTGAGCGGTGGGGCTCAGACGGTTTCGGACTCTCCGCAGAGCGAACATCAATACAACGATGACATTCACACCTTCATCCTCAAGAGGCTGCGCCAAACCACTCAGCAGCGCGAGAAGATGATGAACAAAAAGATACAACACCTGCTTATCAACCTGCCCAACGCTGAAAAGCTGTACGACGAAACCTTCGTGCGCATCACTACCGACGTGCAGGAGGACACCACCGAGGATGGCATCGCCGAAATCAACTATATCTACAACATAGCCTACACCTGCCACCATTTTGAGGGCACGGAGGACGACTACCCTTCAGCCGCCTACCTGTGGAACACCTCCAATTCGTGCCGTGCCATTTGTTCCCTCACCCAACGCATGATCGACGAGGAGTTGAGCGACCTCTTTGCCGCCGGCAAAAAGACCACCATTACCATCACCTCCACCACCGATGCCGCCGAAATCAGCCATATCGACTACAAGGGTGAGTTTGGCGACCTGCGCTATATGCCCGCCGTCTTCAACGACGAGAATGTGCGTATCAGCGTCGACACCAAGGACGGAATCACCACCAACGCCCAGCTGGCCTATCTGCGTGCCCGCAGCGTACAGGACTTTCTGGCCAACAACGTCCGCCAGCTGAAAAACACCGACAACGAATACCGCTACATCACCCGTTGTTTCGACATGACCGGCCCCCACTACCGCCGCAGCCAACTGCAAATTGTGGTCCACGGTGCTTTCGACCAAGCCGCCAAGACCATGGAGGCCGCCCTGATGAACGATGAGTACGTGGACTTCAACATCCCCTCTATCGAAGAGAACAGCAACAGCAAGACCTACGCCCTGATTGTTGCCGACGAAGAATATACCGCCCCGCTGCCCAACTGCGACTATGCCAGCAACGACGGTGATGTGCTGCACCAGTATTTCGTGCACACCCTGGGCATTCCCTCACGCCACGTGAAAGTGCTGCACAATGCCAACCGCCAGATGATATACAATGAGGGCATCCACTGGCTCAAAGACATCATCAAGGCTCAAAGTGGCGACGTGCACATCATCATCTACTATGCCGGCCATGGCACCAGCAACTCAAAATATCAGCCCTACTTGATGCCCAGCGGCATCGACGTGAGCAAGATTCGCGCTTTCCGCAGCAAGGACGGCACCCTGCCCAGCGGCATCACCCTTGAAGGCAAGGACATGGAGAAAGTGCTGAGCCAATGCATCTCCATCGATACCCTCTGCGGCTGGTTTAAGAAGACCCAGGCTCTGAGCTACACCTTCATCATCGATGCCAGCTGCAACGGCTACCAGCGCAACGGCAAAGAATTCTTCGGCATGGAACGTGAGACCAAGCGCTACCGTGCTCCCCGCGTGCGCGATGACATTGTCATCTTCATGGCCGCCGACGGCGACAAGACCGCCTACAGCTTTATCGACCAGCACCACGGTTTCTTTACCTATTATATCTTGAAGGAACTCAAGTATACCCGAGGCGAAATCACCTTCCAAGAGTTGTTCAACAACGTAACCAAGAATCAAGCCTACGAATCATCGCTGCAGGGCAAGTTGCAAGAACCCAGCATGATTATTGGCGGCAGCCTTGGCGACAATTGGGGACAACGCACTTTTATCAACAACTAAGACGCTGATAATATGAATACACCCGAATTCATTACCCACCTCAAAGAAAACGAAATCTTTGTCTTCGGCAGCAATCTGGCCGGCATGCACGGTGGAGGGGCCGCCCGCATAGCTCTGGAACGCTTTGGAGCCCAAATGGGGCAAGGTGTGGGACTTCAGGGGCAGAGCTACGCCATACCCACCATGCAAGGGGGCGTGGAGACCATCAAACCCTATGTTGACGAGTTTATCCAATTTGCCCAGCAACACCCCGACCTCACCTTCTTGGTGACTCGGATTGGGTGCGGAATAGCGGGATTCACCGACGAGGAGATTGCCCCTCTCTTTGAAGATGCACACCTGGTTGCCAACATCGTACTGCCCAAAGGATGGTGATTGGGTGAAATGAAAATAGTTTTTTTATGGGGGACAGATACTATTTCCCCCATTTTTTCGTTATGAGCAATAAGATAAAAACAACAATTACTATAGAACGATGAAAAAATTATTGGTTGCAGCACTCATCATGGTGCTTTCATGGGGAGCGGTGAACGCTCAGAACAATTTCCGTGGAATTGTCAAGTATAAACTCACCAGCACCGGAACGGTGGATGTTCAAATTCCCGAAGAGCAGAGTACCATCGAAGTGAAAGTATTCGACAACAAGCTCATGACCGGTCAAACCCAGCAAAACGGCATGAAGGTGGCACAAGCCATCGACCTCAGTCAAGCCATCGGTTACCTTGCCGCCAACGGCATTGAACTGGAAAACTACGACGGCGACGGCAAATTGCTCGTTCGTGGCGAATCCACCAAGGAAGAGATGGACAGCCTCTATCTGGAAGACAAAGAACCCGGTCATTACTACTATGAAAACGTAGAGGGCACCAAAGACATCTTTGGTTTCACCGCCAAGAAAATGATCATGCACCGCTATGACGAGACCGGCACCGACAACCCCGTCGAATGCTGGTACACCAACGAGATTGGACCAGAATACTGCCTTCTTTTCGGCAACACCAAAGGCTTCCCCCTCATCTTCACCCAGCAGGGTTCCGAAGGTCGCGCTATCACCTACACCTGCATTGAAATCGTCAAGGGCAAAGTGAAAGAGGCCGAGATGCTCCTTCCTGCAGGTTACAAAGATGTGACCGACGAGGAGTTTGCCGCAATCATGAAAGAGTTCCAGGACGCTGCCGAGCTCTTGGAATAGTAGCCAGTCCTACACCAACTAAAGAAAACAGATGCTATAGCATCCCACAGGGTTACTATAGCATCTTTTTAAACATTTAAACAACACAATTGCCCCCTCCACCATTCACGGAGTAAAAAAAAGTAAGCACCCCATGGCAAAAGCAAATACATCGAAGAAGAAAAAGAAAGTACGCCCAACAGGAAAATTTGTCGAATTTTGGAAAAGCGAACGCGGCCGCAAATTGCGCGGTGCCTGCTACATCCTGCTGGCACTTTTCCTAACCGTTGCCACCTTTTCCTTCTTTATTTCCTGGCCAAGCCAAAGCAACTGGCTGGGACGGCTGGGCTATCATTTAGCCAACACCCTCGTTCAGGACACCTTCGGCATCGCCTCCCTGGGTTTTTCATTTCTGCTGTTCCTCTATGGCCTAAGGCTGTGGAAGGTCAACCTGATGCCATGGTGGCGCACCTTCTGGGTGACCCTATTCTGGATGCTGTGGATTTCCACGGTGCTGGGCTATCTCAATGGTCGTTTCTTCAAGAGCGAAACCTTCAGCAACTATGTGGGTATTACCGGCAAATTTGTGTCTGAGCAGCTCTATCTGCTCATCCGTTGGGGTGTGGTGATATTGCTCATTTTTGTGGCCGTGGTGGTATTGATTTTCATTCATCGCGTCCGCTTCAAGATGCCCAAGATGCCCGATGTAAGCCTGCCCAAGGTCAACCTCAAAGAAAAGATTAATAATCTCAAAGCCAAAGACCAAGAAGAGGAAGAAGAGGAGGCTGAAACCGTCGAGACGGTCATTCCTCCCACAGCCCCCAAGCCCAAGGAGGAGAAAGTAACCTTCGACATCGACGATGAGTTTGCTCGCATCAATCAGAAGGCACAACAGGGCAGTCAAGATACGCCCAAGTCGGCCACACAAAAGGAGGTAGACTTCACCATCGACGACACCCACATGAACATCAACAGCAATGCCGATGATGAGGAAGATGGGGAAAAATACTCTGAGCTGGAAGCCACCCAAGAAGGCACACATTATGGTTTCGACCAGCTTTACGACCCTCATTTGGACCTTAAGCAATACCAGATGCCCTCGACTGACCTTCTGACAGATTGGGAAACCAAAAACACCAAGGTTACCAAGGAGGAGCTGGTGGCCAACAAGGACCTGATTGTAGAAACCCTGCGCAACTACGGCATCGAGATTGTCCAAATCACAGCCTCACCCGGACCCACCGTCACCCTCTATGAAATCAAGCCCGCCCCAGGGGTGCGCATCTCCAAAATCAAGAACCTCGAGGACGACATCGCCCTCAGCCTTTCCGCCCTCGGCATACGCATCATTGCGCCCATACCCGGGCGCGGCACCGTGGGTATTGAGGTGCCTAATGCCAATCCTCAAATCGTATCGATGAAGAACATGCTGGAGTGCGATGCCTTTGTCAAAAACACCAAGATGGAGTTGCCCATCGCCTTTGGCAAAACCATCAGCAACGAACCTTTCGTCACCGATCTGGCCAAAATGCCCCACCTGCTCATGGCCGGTGCCACCGGCACGGGTAAGTCGGTCGGACTCAATGCCGTCATCGCCTCCCTCCTCTATAAGAAACACCCCTCCGAGCTCAAGTTTGTGATGGTCGACCCCAAGAAGGTGGAGCTGTCACTATACAATAAAATAGAGCGCCACTACCTGGCCAAACTCCCCGATAGCGACGAGGCCATCATCACCGATGTCAAGAAAGTGGTGCGCACGCTCAACTCCCTCTGCATCGAGATGGACCAACGCTACGACCTGCTACGGCTGGCCGGCGTGCGCAAGATAACAGAATATAACGACAAGTTCATCCATCGCCACCTCAACCCTGAGAACGGGCACCGATATCTGCCCTATATCGTGCTGGTTATAGACGAGTTTGCCGACCTCATCATGACGGCCGGAAAGGAGGTCGAAATGCCCATCTGCCGCCTCGCCCAGCTTGCACGTGCCGTGGGCATACACCTCATCATCGCCACCCAGCGTCCCACCACCAACATCATCACCGGCACCATCAAGGCCAACTTCCCAGCACGCATTGCCTTCAAAGTAACCAGCGGCATCGATTCCCGCACCATCCTCGACTGTAGTGGTGCCCAACGCCTCATCGGTCGTGGCGACATGCTCATCTCCCTCTCCGGTTCCGACCTCGTCCGCATCCAATGCGCCCTCATCGAGACCGAGGAAATAGAACAACTGGCCGACTTCATCGGTTCCCAACGGGGCTATCCCGACGGCTTCCTCCTTCCCGAATACCTCGACGAAAACGAGGAGCCCAACAAAGATTTCGACCCCAAACAAAAAGACGAGTTCTTCAACGATGCCGCACGTTTGGTGGTGGCCAGCCAGTTTGGCTCCACCTCCTTACTCCAGCGCAAGCTGCAGCTCGGCTATAACCGGGCCGGCCGCATCATCGACCAGCTAGAAGCTGCCGGCATCGTGGGGCCATACAACGGTTCCAAAGCCCGCGAGGTACTGGTACACGATGAGACACAACTCGAAGAACTTCTTCGTCAACTATAGCCGTCACAAAGCATGAACACCCTCGAGGATTATTGCGCACAGCATACTAGTGCGCCCGACAAGGTGCTGAACGACATCTACCGCAGCATCGCCCTCCACACCGCCAACCCCCACATGTCGTCCACTCCTTATCAGGGCACGCTCCTGCACATGCTCACCAGGCTGGCATCCCCCACCCTGGCTGTTGAGGTGGGCAGCTTTGCCGGCTATGGAGCCATCTGCATCGCCCGCGGCATGCGCCCAGGCGGCACCCTACATGTCATCGAGGCCAACGAGGAATACGAAGCCATCATTCGCAGCCATGCCCAGATGGCAGAAGTATCCGACCTCATCCAACTCCACATCGGACAAGCCCTCGACATCCTCCCCACCCTGCCCAACAACATCGACCTAGCTTTCATCGATGCCGACAAAACCAACTATGAACACTACTACAACATCATTCTGCCCAAGATGCGCCCTGGAGGACTGATCATCTTCGACAATATGCTCTGGTACGGCCGTGTCGTAGAAGAGCCCGAAACGCAACTGCGCTGCGACCGTTCCACACGCATCATCCAGCACCTCAACGACACTCTCACCTCCGACCCTCGCATCCAAAATATCCTCCTCCCCCTTCGCGACGGCCTCATGCTCTGCCGCGTGAAAGGTTGAGGCCCACCCAATGGTTCCATCTAAAAATACAAAAAAAAGATGCTATATCTTTTTTTTTTTGTATTTTTGCATTTTGAAATAATCCGAGAGTATATGAAGAAAGTTTTAACCCTAATAGGTGTTGCTGCCCTTGTGCTGTGTGCCTCCTGCGCCAAAGAGAAGAACTGCCGCTGCTCCATCATCGGTACGCAGTCCACCCGCATCATCACCATCAAACATGGCAGCTGCAGCCAGCTCAACCACGTCACCTATTTCGACGCCCTCGACTCTTCCCACGTCGACAACATCGTCTGCACCGACTATCCTTTCGAGGCCGACACCAACATTGTTTATCAAAAGTAAAACCGCCATGAAGAAATACATCTTTTCCCTGCTCGCCGCAGCCCTGTTGCTCCTTAGCGGCTGCAGCAAAGAACGCCGTTGCCAGTGCGTCAATGTTGACAACGAAAACGTGGTGACCTACGTCAACGCCGATGCCGGCTTCCGCTGCTCCTCCATCACCCGTCTTGGTTTCGAACGCCTGATTGAAGGCAAACTCATCCGCGAAATGGAAGAGGTCACCTGCACGGAGGCTAAAGATTGACACCTTTCCGCAACAAACCCCTTCGTCTGGCAGCACTCGTCGTGCGAATGCTGCTGGGTGTTTTTTTCATCGTCTCGGCCCTTGCCAAACTCGTCGGCATCGACCAGTTTGAAATCTACATCTTTTCATACAACCTGCTGTCGCTCAACCTGTCCTTCCTCGTCGCGCGGTTGGTTATCTGTGCCGAGGTTCTAATTGGCATCGGACTCCTTGCCAACATTTTCAATCGGTGGGTAGACACATGCGCAATGCTCATGCTGGTCCTGTTTACCCTCTTCCTTGGCTATGCCACCCTCATCGGACGCACCGATAGCTGCCATTGCATGGGGCCGCTGGTCGAAATCGACCCAGCCAAGTCCATCATCAAAAACATCCTCCTCCTCGTCGCCCTGGTCTTTGCCATGGGCGCAAAACCGTGGGCGTGGCGCCCCCGTTGGTACATCTGGCTGCCCATCCTGCTGGTCCCCACCGTCACAATCTTCTTCCGCTCAGCCCCCGACAACTGGCTTTTTGGTCCCTCGCAGGAAGTGTACAACAAGGAGGAGCTAGACCACGCCAACGCCCCTGGCGGCGTGCTCCACAGCCTTCAACTCTCACACGGCAAACACGTGGTGGCCTTTCTCACCCCTGGCTGTCAGTTCTGCCAGATGACCGACGAAAAGCTAACCCACATCTGTCAGCGCAACAACCTCGATTCCACCGCCTTTCTCTACTTCACCCCCAGTCAGGACAGCACCATTGCCCCCCTCACCCTCGACACCCATACCTTCCTCCGTCCGGCCTACCAAATCGACCTCAACACCTATTCACTCATCACCTATGGGCAGCGTCCCATCCTATTCCTGATGCAAGACGGCCAAGTGGTAGCCACATCCCATTACCGCAACATCGACGAACAACAAATCGTCGACTTCCTCAAGTAATCCCAACCCATACAAACATCCACCCCCATCTATATGAAAAGAAAATTGCTCTATATCTCCATTCTTCTCCTTGCAATCCTCACCCTTGGCAGCTGCAATAAACGTTGCCGCTGCATCAAGTACAATCAAAGTGCCGACTACTTCACCCCAGAGGAGCTCTCGTCGCAGGGCAAAACCTGCTCTGAGATGCGATTCATGTCAGGCCTCGCCACCCAACGCTACTCGGTATGCGAATGGGTTTATAACGAATAAAGGAAGCAACCCGAAGGATAAGCAATAGTAAATACACTTGTTGTCTTTATAGGGACCGCTCAGTTGCGGCAGATTTGTAATCTGACGAAAATATTATAAGGATTTTCAATCACCCTATAATTCCTTAACCCAATCCTTCTGCGATTTATGTGAGACATAAAAGTCCGCGTCAGCCATTCATGGTTAATTCATGATAATTCATGTGAAATAAACCTGCCCCATGTAATCCAATTCGTGATATTATGCGTCAGACACCAAATTCGACCCGTCGGTTGTTCTGGCCCGACCTAGTGAATGTTCCGACCCAGCTGATGTTTGTGCCGTTGGGCAGGATTTGCAATCTGCAACTACAACGTACTAAGGGATTAACTTTATCTTGTCGATGATGACTCTGTCGCCACTTTGAGTGAAAAAACTTTACTTTTGGGTGTATCTTTGCAAGACAAAAGTAATGGATTGCGATTGAGCACCAATAACCTATTTTTTTCTTATTTTGCCCAACACTTGTTTCACCAGAGGTTGCTCATTATAGAGAATCACGGCAACATAGACGAGCAGCAGCATGGTGTTGAGTGCCAGTTCCCAACCCAATTGAGCTGGTTTCATCCACACAGTCACCGCATAGAGTGCCATTGCCAACAGGAAATAGCCAAACAGGGGGCCAAGTTTGTAGGGTACAGGGCTTCGCTTACGGCCCACCAGATAGGAGAGCAGCATGCAGGTGCCGTAGCCGGCCACACCGCCCCAGGCACAGGCCATATAGCCATACTTAGGCACAAAGATGAAGTTAACCGCCAACAATACCGCACAGCCTATTGCGGAGAAGATAGCGCCCCACCAGGTTTCCTCCTTCAGTTTGTACCAGAAAGAGAGATTGAAATAGACACTCATGAAAATCTCTGCCATCATGACAATAGGCACTACTTTCAGGCCCTCCCAATAATCGTCGTCGACCAAAAATTTAAGCACATCCAAATAGGCCATGACCGCCAGAAAGGCAAAAAGAGCAAACATGACGAAGTATTTCATCACCAAAGCCTGGCTTTCTTTCCCCTCCTTGTCTCTGCCACTACCAAAAACAAAGGGCTCGTAGGCATAACGGAAAGCCTGGGTGATCATGGCCATAATCATGGCAATCTTGGAACAGGCGCCATAGATGCCCAACTGTACGTCGCCTTCGACCCCTGGGATGATGAAGCGGAAACAAATCTTGTCGGCCACTTGGTTTAAAATGCCGGCGATGCCGAAAAGGAGCAAGGGCCAAGTGTAACGGAGCATTTCTTTGAGCAAAGCCCAGTCGATGCCATAGCGCAGCTTGCGCAACTCGGGGATGAAGAAGAGCGTGATGCTTGCCGTGCAAACGAGGTTGACAAGGAAGATATAGCCCACCTGGTAGGTGGGGTCGTACCAAGACATGAGCGCAGGATGGGACTCCTTCAGGCCTGGTGCCACCAAGAAGATAAAGAGATTCAAACCAATATTGCACACGATGAAAAGCAGCTTTAGAAAAGCAAACTTCCATGCACGACCCTGATACCTCAACAAGGCAAAAAGAATGGCCTGAAAGGCATCCAGAGCCACCACCACACCCATCATCTGCAGGAATTCGGGATGATGGGCAAATCCGAGCCACGTGGATATGGGTGTGATGAAACAGAAGAGCAGAACCACAAATAAGGCAGCCTCGCCGCCAACAGACAGCAATGCGGTAGAGAAAACCGTGTCGGAACGCTGCTTGTACTTATTGGCAAAATAGAAAAAGGTGGTCTCCATGCCGAAGGTGAGCATCACCAGCATCAAAGCGGTGAGGGCATAGACATTCGTCACTATGCCATAGCCACCGCTCTCAGCTGCAATCTTATAAGTGTAGAGGGGCACCAGCAGGTAGTTTAAGAAACGTCCTACTATACTGCTCATGCCGTATATCATGGTGTCAGAGACCAGGTTTTTCAGCGATCGTTGTGCCATTTTGCTTTATTTTTCCCTCTTAACGCAAAGCTCAAATAAATATTGTCTAACCTATAAAATTTCTTAATGCCCATGACAACCACCCCACACGACATTTTTTTTTCGTATCTTTGCATTTTAAAACGATGAGGTCTAAATATATAAAATACTGGAGTCCAATTCTCGCTTTCATCATGATGATTGTAATGACATCATGTGACGAAAAGAATGCCGAGGTGACTGAATACCATATCATCCCCGAGCCCGCCTACATGGTGCAAAAGGCTCGCTCTTTCAGCATTTCCTCCCGCACCAAGCTTTACTTTGAGAACCTTGCACAGAACTCTTCTACCACCAAATTCATCACCAACACGCTCCGGAAGATGCATATTCGACCGGCTTTCATCGGCACTCCCAACCGTGGAAGCATCACCATCACCCTCAACGACACAATCAATCCATCGCTGGGAGAGGAGGGTTACCTCCTGCAGGTGCTGCCAGACGGCATTTTTATTAGTGCCAACACAGAGGCCGGGCTGATCTATGCCTTTGAGACTTTCATACAAATGCTGCCGGAAGACCTGCACCAGCAGCCTCACGGCCATATCACCCTGCCGGAATGCACCATCCTTGACTATCCTCGTTTTCCGTGGCGTGGCAGCCACCTCGACGTTTGTCGGCATTTCATCCCTGTCAAGCAGATTAAACGGCACCTCGACATCATGGCAGCTCACAAGCTGAATAAGTTCCACTGGCACTTGAGTGACGACCAAGGATGGCGTATTGAGATAGAGAAATACCCCGAGCTGAACGATGTGGGTTCTTGGCGAGCAGACCGTTCGGGCATTCCCTGGGGCGAAGAGGAGCCCGCCCGACCCGGAGAGGAGTCTACCTATGGTGGTTTCTACACAAAAGCCGACATCGCCGAGATAGTCCAATACGCCCAAGAACGCAACATCGAGGTCATACCCGAGATTGACATCCCCGCCCATGCCAGCGCCATCCTTGCTGCCCATCCTGAGTTTTCTTGCGACCATGCCACATACACCGTTGCCTTAGGTCCCTGTTGGCCACACAAGGCCACACTCTGCGCCGGCAACGACGATGTCATCCGGTTCATCGACGACATACTCGACGAGATTGCCCTGCTCTTTCCAAGCGAATTTATTCACATAGGCATTGACAATATCAACACCGAGAACTGGGAAAACTGTCCCAAATGTCAGAGCCGTATCCGGCATGAAGGACTCGCCGACGAGGTGGGACTGCTCAACTGGCTCGTCACCCATATTGAGGAACATCTCTCCCGCAAAGGAAAACGCATCATTGGCTGGGACGAAATCCTCACATGCAACAATCTCAGTTCTGAAGCGGCAATCATGGCCACCATGGGCGACAGCACCATTCATCGAGGCACCATACGAGGACTCGGAGTGATCAACGCCAATGCCGAGTACTGCGACCTCGACTCCTATCAGGCAGACACCGCCTTTCATCTGATGGCTTTCCCACAGTATCTTCCCCTCTCTAAGTGCTATCAGTTTGACCCGATGCCCAAGAGTCTCACCTCTGACCTACAACCCTACTGCTGGGGTGGCGAAGCAGTCTTATGGACCGGCTATATCGCCAACTACGAACAGGCCGAATACTTTCTGCTTCCTCGCCTATGCGCCCTGGCGGAATGTTTTTGGTCGCTACCCGAAAATAAAAGCTGGTCCCATTTCCAAACGAAGATTGAGCACCAAAAACAGCGCATGCGTTGTTTCGGCTACAAGCCCTGCAAAGGTTCCTTCAAGCCCACCGTCATAAAAACCCACAACGAGGACGATTACCTGGTAACCCTCTCTACCGAGGTTGCCGGCACTTATGTCTACTACACCACCGACGGCAGCGACCCCACACCCGAATGCAGCATCTACACAGGCCCTATTCGCCTGCCCAAAGGCACTCGCCTGCGCACGCTTTCGTTCTATAACGGACAGGCTCAAGAAGGCATCTACGACTTTATTCTATGAAACAAATTATCGACCAAATAGTCTCTTCGCGCAACCTCACTTTAGAGCAACTTGTCGGCCTCCTCTCATCCAACAACCAGGAGGGTGTCCGCTACCTTTTCGACCAAGCGCACCAATTAACCAGGCACATCTATGGCAACAAAATCTTCATCCGTGGCCTCATAGAGATTTCCAACCATTGCAAAAACGACTGCCTCTACTGTGGCATTCGCCGAAGCAGAACAGATGTTCATCGTTACCGCCTCACCGAGGAGGAAATACTTCAATGCTGCCAGCAGGGATATGAACTCGGTTTTCGCACTTTTGTGCTTCAAGGAGGAGAAGACCCATGGTACACCGACGAACGTATGTGCCATATTGTTGCCAGTATCCATCAGCAATTCCCCGACTGCGCCATCACGCTTTCCCTCGGTGAACGTTCACGCCAAAGCTACCAACGTCTTTTCGATGCAGGTGCCGACCGATACCTTCTTCGCCATGAAACTGCAGACCGCATCCACTACCAGAAACTGCACCCAGCCGAGATGTCCTTTGACAACCGCATTCGCTGCCTAAAGGACCTTAAGGAGATAGGTTATCAGGTGGGATGTGGGTTTATGGTAGGGTCGCCTTACCAGACCTTCGAAACCCTTTATCAAGACCTCCAGTTCATTCGTTCCCTGCAACCACAAATGGTGGGCATAGGTCCTTTCATACCTGCCTCGGGGACTCCTTTTGGCGACCGACCCACTGGTTCTGTCGACACTACCCTGCGTCTGCTCGCCATCATTAGGCTTATCCACCCCCACGTTCTACTACCAGCCACCACAGCATTGGGCACCCTGCATCCCCAAGGTCGCGAGATGGGAATCCTGGCTGGTGCCAATGTCATCATGCCCAACCTTTCGCCTGCCAGACTACGTGCCAACTACAGTATCTATGATAACAAACTATCCACCGGAGCCGAAGCCGCTGAAACCGTTGACGACACTCGTCGACGTCTCACCCCTCTTGGTGTCGACATTCCGGCCGACCGTGGTGACTACACTCCCAGCCAGACATCAGACAGCCAATAACGCCCATCCCAACTGTCCATAAAAAAGAATGAAAAAATCGATTGTATATCTTCTGCTTGCCTTTGCCGCCATTGCCTGGGGCATCAGTTTCATTATGACCAAGGAGCTCTTCGTTTCAGAAGAGCACATCACGGTACTCATCATCCTCACCTTCCGACTCCTGTTAGCCTCCGCCATCACTATCCCCTTTCTGCTGATTGTGCGCAAGCTGGAACCCATCCGTAAAGGTGACCTTAAATGGTTTCTCATCTTAGCCTTTCTTGAGCCTTTCATCTATAGCATCTGTGAGACCAACGGCGTGCGTTTGGTAAGCGGCAGTATGTCTTCTATCATTGTTGCCACGATCCCCCTTTTCGTACCCTTCGGCATTGCAGCTGTGTACAAAGAAAAAATACGTGGCATCACCCTCATCGGAATTATCATGTCACTCATCGGCTTATCCATCATGCTCCTTTTTGGGGGTGAGAACAACCTCGACATGAATCCTGCGGGTATTGCATGGCTTTTTGGAGCCGTATTCATCGCTGTCCTCTTCACCATTATCCTTGTGAAACTTGTCGGTCGATACAAACCCTTCACCATCACAGCTTATCAAAACCTCTTCGGTTGCCTCTACTTCATTCCTTTGATGCTATTTCTCGACGGCAAAAGCCTTCCCCTTCTCAGCTATTCGCCCAAAATGATTCTTCTTTTAGTCATTCTGGGTGTCTTCTGCAGCACTTTGGCCTATATATGCTATAACATAGGTGTAGAACGTCTGGGAGCCACCGCAGCATGCATTTTCACCAACGCAATTCCCATATTTTCTCTTATCGCCGCCATCCTCATCGGACAGGAAACGCTCACCTGGACAAAGCCGATTGGTATCATAATCGTCATCACAGGTGTCATTATTGCACAAATCCCCCCAAAAATCAGCTCCACCGCCAAAACCGACTTAACCTATCGCGACTAACTCATAATACTAATCTGGCACAAACCCTAATGACCGATTTGGGTTAAATGCCCCTATCTCACCTGTGAAAACTTCGGAAAGTCTAATATTTCCAGTCCTTTCACCTCTTTATCGTCTATTTCAAACCGCACCAACGTATCCACTTTCTGAAAGCCCGACCTACCCGCCGCACCCGGATTGATGTGCAGCAGATTTAGTTCCTTATCCCACATCACTTTCAGTATATGGCTATGTCCGCAAACAAAGATGTCTGGTTTCTCGCTCTTTAACACCTCCAACAGGGGTGCCGGATAGTGTCCGGGCCAGCCTCCTATATGTGTCATCAACACCTTCATCCCCTCGCACTTAAAGATTGCCGTCCCCATCACCTCATAGCGCATTTCGTAGTCATCCATGTTTCCGTAGACAGCACGAACCTGCTTGAACTGCCGCAGCTCCTCCAGCACACCTCGTCCCACGTCACCTGCATGCCATATCTCGTCAACATCCTTAAAGAAAGTAAACACCTGGCGTGGCAGTACACCGTGCGTATCCGACAAAACACCTATTTTCTTCATATTCTATTTCTTTCCTTCAAAATTAAAAACAACTATTTTTCCATGCAAAGATACTAAAAAAAACAATAAGTCGTTACCTATTATATGACTTTTACGAGAAATAATTTCGCGTTCTTGCTGGTATTGTTCGTTACCACCCTGACTTTCAGCGGCTGCAAGAAATTCCAAGGGGATGTTACTATTCCCGCATACATCCATCTCGACCGCATGGTTGTGGTGCCACAAGCACAAAACGCCCCCTCCCCGGAGGCCGGTTTCTACAATTCCAATATCGATGCTGTTCAGCTCATCTGCTATTTTGAGGGCGACAAAAGTGAGACCAACCTTGGCACCTTCCAGCTTCCCTGCACCGTCCCCATTCTGCGCCAAGGCACCATGAAATACCTCCGCGCCTACCCCGTTGTTAAGCAGAACGGCATTTCCTCCACCCGCATATACTATTTCTTCTACAATTATGTCGAACTCAACAACGTCACCGTCGCTCCCGACAGCGTCACCAACCTCGGTAGCTATGACAGTACTGAAGACCTCTGGACCCTGCAAACCACCTACAAAACCCGCGGCCAAATGTCCGTCCTCAGCGAAGACTATTTTGAGCCCACCACCTTTACCTCCCATTTCGACAGCACCGTTGTCTGGGTCTCCAATGACCCAGCGGGAGCCTGCAACGGACAAGGATACGGCCTCATACACATTCCCGACAGCCTCACCACACTCAATTTCTATATTACCGACGAATTTGACATCCCCAACAGCACCGTCTACCTTGAAATGAACTACCAAACAGACGTTGAATTGCACGTCAACATGATTGGTTTCGAGGTGAGCAACAACGGTGCCGCCACCTCCAAAGGCATCATGGCCATCGTTCCCAACACAGGCAAAGGATGGCAAAAAATCTATATCAACCTCACCCGCACTTGGAGCCAGTTTAACTACAACGCCCCATTCACCATCTACTTTCAGGCGGTGAACCCCGACGGTATTGAAGCCGACATCAAAATAGACAACGTAAAAATACTATCATACTAACTACATCAAACCACCAAGGGCACCAGTCCACCCTACATTCGTAATGAAGTCCAAACAAATCACTCTCCGCTATATCTTTTTCGACGTTCTTAGTGCCATGACCGCATGGGCACTCCTCTTCGTCTTTCGAAAAATAGGACTCGAAAACTATGGCTGGAACGAGCTCTCCCAAATCTTCTCCGACACCAATTTCTGGTCGGGCGTTCTCCTCATCCCCATCGGATGGCTATGTCTATACACCATACAAGGAACCTATAAAAACGTCCTGCGCAAGTCTCGTTTAAAAGAGGCTCAGGACACCGTTATTGCCACACTCATCGGCGTGGTGGTTCTCTTCTTCGCCATCATGCTCGACGACGAAGTCGGCACCTATCGCAACTACTACTTGAGTGCCATCTTCCTCTTCTTTGTGCATCTGGCCCTCACCTACACCTGCCGTGTCATTCAAACCTCCCACATCGTCCGCAAGGTCCATCAGCGACTCATCGGCTTCCCCACCCTCCTTATCGGCAGCCACAACAAAGCCTACCAAACTTATCTCGACCTTGAGAATCAGGAGAAATACTCTGGCAACATCTTCGTCGGCTTCGTCTCTGTCGACTGCAACGAGACGGTGCAACCTCTCGACAACGAGAAACGCCTCGCTGCCATCATGCCCTGCCTCGGCACCACCGAGAACATAAAGGCCCTCATCGAGCAACATCACATCGAGGAAGTCATCATCGCCGTTGAAGACAACGAACAGGCCCAAATACAGCAAATCCTCCGTACCCTTGACGGCTGTGGCGAAGTCATCATCAAAATCACGCCCGATGCCCGCGACATCATTCTTGGCATGGTGCGCGTCGACAGCATCTTCCACTCTCCTCTCATCACCATCAACACCCGACTCATGCCCGAGTGGCAGTATAGCGTCAAACGCATCGCCGACGTTATCCTTTCCCTTTTAGCACTCATCGTCCTCTCGCCCGTCTTCCTCATCACCGCCATACTAGTCAAATGTTCCAGCCCCGGGCCCATATTCTTTGCCCAAGAGCGCATAGGCTACATGGGCAAGCCATTCAAGATGCACAAATTCCGCAGCATGTATGTCGATGCCGAATCCTGTGGTCCCGCACTCTCGCGCGACGACGACCCCCGCATCACCCCATTCGGCCGCTTTATGCGCAAAGTCCGTCTGGATGAAATTCCTCAATTCTACAACGTCCTGAAAGGCACAATGTCCATTGTAGGATACCGACCCGAACGCCAATTCTACATCGACCAGATTGTAAAACGCTGCCCCGAATACCTACTCCTCCAACGCATCAAACCAGGCATCACCTCATGGGGGCAGGTCAAATACGGATACGCCAGCAGCGTCGACGAGATGTGCGAACGCCTCAAATACGACCTCCTATACCTTGAAAACATGTCCCTTGCCACCGACATCAAAATCCTCATCTACACCGTCGGAATCATCTTCCAAGGCCGTGGGAAATAACAAATCGCAAGAAACAAAATAATAACAAACCAAACAAATACACCTTCATCTAAAATGAGAAAAATCTTTATTCCCTTTGCCGCCGTCATAGCAATACTAACTGCCACTGCATGCGGCAACAAGTCAGAGAATGTCCTACTCCACAACCAGCAGGACACACTCAGCTGGGCCATGGGCATGAGCCTTGCCGAGACCGCCCAGAGTGGCTTCTACTCCTTCGACCAAGCCACCGTCCAGCGCGCCTTCGAGAGCACTCTCAAAGGCGAAAAACAGCCCCTCGACGAACAAACCTACCGCGAATTATGCAACTATTTGGCCTTCTTAGTAGCGCAACATCAGCGAACCACAGCCGAGAAATCCAACAAGCAAGCCGGAGCCATCCAGCAAGAATACTTCTCCAAACTGGTCCAAGAAAAAGGCGATGCCCTCAAAAAGAGCGAAAATGGATTCTACTACGAAGTACTACAAGCTGGCAGTGGAGCCAAAGCCAAAGCCGGACAGCGCATCAATTTCGACTTCCTAAGCATCAACGCGCTCACCGGCGACACCATCACCAAGACCTACGGAAGACGCGACCCCGTCGTCCATGTCATCTCCAAAAGCATGTTCGTCGGCCTATACAACGGCCTTCAACTCATGCCCGCCGGCAGCAAATACCGCTTCTACTTCCCCTACGAGGTCTGTGCCAATGTCGAAGACATACCCTCCTATACCCCCGTCATCTACGAAGTTGAACTCCACGAAATCTACAAAGATTAACCCATTCCAGCAATAAAAAAGCGGGTGCCCTCCAGCACCCGCTTTTTTTATTGCCGCACCGAAACGTTGACCTCCCGTTTCCTATGTTTTCTATGGCCACCTAAGTACTCTTAGGAAATCCTATTCCCTACTACAAAAAAAACACTCCCACAACAACTGCAGGAGTGTCCGTATGAGTGTGTTTAGATTCGTTGCTTATTCAGCAGCAGCCTCGGGTTTGAGGTTGACAACCACGTAGTTCTTCAGGTTGAGATATTTCTTAGCCATCTTCTTGATATCCTTGGCCTTGACAGATTTCACAAGCTGATCGTACTGGTCGATATCATCGCGATTCTCGTCATACATGTAGCTGCCCATAATTTGGCCCATCCAGAAACCGTTGTTCTGGCGTTGAGTGCCACGGTTGATAATCATCTGCTCCTGCACCTTGCTAAGGGTTGTAGCGTCAGGACCATTCTGGATGTAATCCTCGATAATGCCGATAGCAGCCTTTTCAATTTCCTGACTCTTCTCGGGGTTGCAGTTGATGTAGAACATCCAAGTCACTTCGCCTTCGGGAAGGATTTCATAGCTGATATTCACGCTAGGACTGTAGGTGCCACCCATCTTCTCGCGGATAACCTCCAGGGCGGTGATTTCCATGCAATCGCTCATCTGGTTGATAATCATCTTATTCTTCTTGGTGGGTTTAAAACCGGCAGTCTCACCATAAATCATCATGATGCCCTGGTTGTCAGTACCCTTCACGGCCTCACCACGCTGGATGCCCTTTGCAAACTCAGGTTCACGGTTCACCCAAGTCTCCTTGGCCTGCTTGCCGTTAGTAGGCAGGTTGTTGAGGTACTTGCCAATCATGTTGATGTCGTTAGCACTCACGTTACCAACAAAGAAGAAAGTCTGGTTAGAAGCGTCGCAGAAACGCTCGCGGTAAATCTCAAACTCGCGGTCCAAATTCAAGCTGTTAATTTGCTCCTCAGTGGGAATCAGCACCGTGCGCTTATCGTTAGGATAAGCCACTTCGTGGTATTTCTTAAGGAAGGCCACCTGGGGATTATTGGCAATGAACTTAATCTGGTTGCGCAGATTATCAATATCACGGTTGAAAGCATTCTGGTCTTTGCGCGGAGCCTCATAGTAGAGGTTCAGCAGCTGCAGCATCACCTCCAGGTCCTTAGGCGAGCAGGTGCCGCTGAAACCCTGCGTGTTACCACCAATGTTGGGGCTGATGCTCACGGTCATGCCCTTCAGTTTTTTCTGCAGTTCGTTGCTGCTGAAGTTGCCTATACCGGCAGCGTCCACCAAGTTGGCAGCCATCTGAGCTGCATAAGCATCCTTATCCTCATAAATGGAGGTACCGCCCCATGCATAGGAGCTCATCTGAATCTCGTCGTCCTTCAACTCGGTCTGCTTCACAATAAACTTAATGCCGTTGGGACAGGTATACTCGTTATAGCCGAGCGCCTTGTTCACCTTGGTAACCTTGGGGGTAACCACGCTGAGTTTCTTATCCCAAAGGGGTTCTTCCTTATAGCTGTCAACCCAAGCATCATACTGGGTGCTCTTGCAGCGGTTGTAGATTTTCAGAATGTCGGCCTCAGTAGGCACGCGCACGCCCTCTTGTTCGGGAGCGGTGAGGTAATAGACAAAGTTGTTCTCGGTCACCCAAGTCTTAATCAGGTCGTTGCACTCCTGCAGCGTAATCTCGGGAATGAATTCCTTAGCATAGCTAAACTCTCTCATAGCGCCAGGGATCACCTCGCCCTCGAGGAAGTTGTTCGTATATTCGGTAGCCAGGCTGTTGCTCTGGGTCTTGTTGGCCTCACGGGCCACCTTACGGTAATGGTCGAGCATGTCCTCCTTCACTCGGTCGAGCTCCGTCTGAGTGAAACCATGCTGGAGCGCGCGGAAAATCTCGGTGAGGACAACCTCGGTGGTAGCCTCAATCTTATTCTCCTTGGGAACACCGCTGCCTATAAAGGCATCACACTCACGACCCAAGAAACCGCCGTAGCCGGCACCTGCCTGCAGGAAAGGAGCGTCAGCCTTTTCGGCCAACTCGTTGAAACGTTCGTCGAGCATGCTGCTCACGATGTTGCGGAGGATCGAGGCACGGTAGTCGCCCACGGTGCCCTGAGGAGCCTTCTTATGTTTCCAAAACAGCATCATGCTGTTGCCTGTAGCCTCCTTGTCGGTGGCAATAGCCACAAGGGGCTCCTGATTGTCGGGAATGCCGTAAATGGGACGCTCTTTGGGGTTGATGGGAGCGCGACGCTGGCTGAAGAGAGCCTTCACGCGGCCCTCCATCTCATCCACATCAAGGTCACCAACAATAATCACAGCCTGCATGTCGGGACGATACCAGTCCTTATAGAAACGGACAATGTCGTCACGTTTAAAACCCATAATCACACTCTCCAAGCCAATGGGAAGACGCTCAGCGTAACGCGAGCCCTTCAACATGGTGGGCCAAGTCTTGTCGCGCAGACGGTCGGCAGCACCCAGGTTGCCACGCCACTCCTCATGAATAACGCCACGCTCAGCCTCAATCTCCTCGGGCTGGAAAAGCAAACCGCCACACCAGCCATAAAGGATGTCGAGACCCATCTTCACCATGGCGGGATTGTCAGCGGGCATGTCCACATAATACACCGTCTCATCAAAACTGGTGTACGCATTAATGCCACGGCCAAACTCAATGCCGTTCTTCTGCAGGGTATCAATCATCGTGTTGCCGGGGAAACCCTCAATGCCATTGAAAGCCATGTGCTCGCAGAAGTGAGCCAAACCGCGCTGCGACTCATCCTCGAGGATCGAGCCGGCATTGGTCACCATGCGAAACTGGATGCGGTTCTCAGGCATCTTGTTGGCACGGATGTAGTAAGTCAAGCCGTTGTCCAGCTTGCCAATACGCACTTTCTTGTCAACCGGCACCTTAGCCGAGAGGTCGCTCTTCTTTTCGCCCTGAGCGAACACCACACTGCCAACCACTGCCAGCAGCATGAATAAAGTCAGAAGTTTTTTCATTTTTTTGATTTTTTTGATTTTTAATAAAGATTATATTGTTTCTTTTTATCGTTTCCAAGTTAAATGGGCTTTCCACCCCAACAATCCTCCCTCTATTCCTCCCTATATTCCAAAATGTCGCCCGGCTGACAGTCCAGCTCCTTGCAGATGCGCTCCAGCGTGCTGAAACGCACAGCGCGGGCCTTGCCGGTCTTCAATATCGAGAGGTTGGCCGGAGTCAAGTCCACACGCTCAGCCAAGTCAGTCAGCGACACTTTTCGCTTGGCCATCATCACATCAAGGTTAACGACTATCATTGTTTATTACTGTTATTTTGTTATTGCCAATCAGTCTTCATGCTTTCAAATAGTCAGTTCCTGTTCCTCCTGCATCTCGCCACCTATCTTAAAGATATAGGATAGGAAGATAATAGTGAGTCCGAAAAAGATATTGGAAAAATGGATGGTAAAAGCAGCATTGGGTTCCCACAGGGTGCCTTCCAGCAAGTCGGCAGCCATCTGGCGCTCCAAGAAGGCGCGCGTGTCCGACAGCAACGACACCGCTATCACCAGCACCCCTATCACCACCAGCAACGACACCTGCTTGATGGGAAACACCCTGCCACGCTTAGAACTCCTGTAGAACGACACCAGCACAATGCTCACCAGCACAATGATGGCCAGCAAGGCAATGGGAGCCGTCCATTGAAGGATGAGGATCCATCTGGCACGCGCATCACCCCCATATTCTCCCTTCACCGAAGAGAACTCCACCGTGTATCCCGACACATGGGCGCGAGCCGAGAGGCCCTCTGCGGTACCCTCCACTTCCCGCACCTCTGCGTAGAGAGGCTCACGGGCGATAAGGTCGGTGATGAAAAAACCATGCTCGTCAACCTCGGTCGAAGGTATCTGCGCCACCTGGCTGTCATCAGCCGACGAAATCACATTCGAAAAAAACAACCCCAAACACACCAAAAGAATGCCCCCAAAGAGACCATATAGCATGCGTACTTGTTTTATCTTGTTGGATTTCATACCAATGCGGATTAATAATCAATTATTTCCTTTCTTATTTTCGCCTGCAAAGATACAACTATTTATTCATTTGGCAAAAAAAATTATTGAAAAACGATAAAAATACAATCAAATTGTTTTCGCTCTAGTATAATAACAGACTGATTTTTCTACAGTATCGAAGATACTGACTTTCAATAACGTTGCAAAGTCGAGCGCAGAGCCGAACTCGTTCGAGCTATGCCGAGATGCAGCAACGTCTCGAAGAAACCCCAGATAAAAAGGGGTCGCGACCGAATGGGAGCAACCTCTTTCTTAGGGGTCGCGACCGAATGGGAGCAACCTCTTTTTATCAGTCTGGGGCATTCAAAACATCATTTTTCAAAGCGTCCTGAATGGACGTGCTCTCAAAAAATCAGTCATAATTCAAACTAGAGCGTTACGAATTAACGAATTCTTATTTCCTAAATGAAGCTGAACCCTTCTTGGTGGGTTCGCACATCAAGTTTACGCCTCCAGGCTGTTTTTGTCGGACAGAAAATGCATTAGGCCCATCGTGACAATACCATTCTCATCGTGTCTGACTTTCTGGTGGTCCATCGTGAGCAAAATCTTCTTGAATGAGTCGTTAATATGTAGCAGGGAGCGCTTCTCCTGTATCATCTTTTCGTCTGATAGCATCTGGTATGCCGACTGGACATAGTAGCGTTGCCCCCCTTTGTTAGCCACAAAATCAACTTCCAAAGTCTGTCGAGGCTCCCCCTGTGGCCTGACAATCACGTTGCCCACATCCACGCTGAACCCCCTTGCACGTAGCTCATTATACACTATGTTTTCCATCACGTGTCCGTCATCGCTCTGGCGAAACGAAAGCATCGCATTTCTGATTCCAATGTCCTGAAAATAGTATTTTGCTTGGGCACCAATATATTGCTTGCCCCTGATATCGTATCGGACGCAACGTTCCAACAGGAATGATTCCTCGAGATACTTGATATATTTGCTAATTGTATTGTCTGACAAAGAGAGTCTTTTCTTGCTTTTGAACGTATTGGCGATGTTGGTGGCGTTTGTCAATGACCCCACCGACGAGGCAAGAACGCGCATCAGTTCTCTCATCTCAGCAGTATTTTCAACATTGTAGCGTTCCACAATGTCTCGAAGGTACACCGTGGTGGCAAGTTGCCTCAGGTATGATTCCCTCTCCTCGTCGGTCATCGGTATCAAAGCGGGCAATCCTCCATATATTTTGTAATAAGCCCAGGCTTCGGCCATTTCACCCTTGAATGCCGACATGCATTCGGCAAACGACAATGGCCATAGGTGTATCTCAAAGCTTCGCCCTCGGAATTCTGTGGCTATGTCGGTTGACAAAAACTTAGAGTTGCTGCCAGTCACATAAACATCCAGATTCGGAATATGCAGCAGGCTGTTCAATAGTTCAACGAAATCGTCCACCATCTGCACCTCGTCAATGATGACATAGTGCATTGTGTTTGACCGTTGGCAAAACGACTCAACGGCATCCAACAGGGTCTCCGGGTTGCGGTATTTGCGACTTCGGATGTTGTCCATATTGACAAACATAATGTTGTCCTCGCTGTTTCCTGCTTTCTTCAGTTCGTCGACAAAAAGTGTACTCAACAGAAAAGACTTTCCACAACGCCGAATGCCTGTGACAATTTTCACCAACCCATTGCCACGTGCATTCATCAGTTGCTCAATATATTTGGGTCGTTCAATTGTCATTGCATTTCGATTTTGTGGTTATACATCCATTTTTTCGAAATGCAAAAGTACTACTTTTTTTGAAATTGGAAAAATATTTTTATAAAGACCCTGTCAGCCAGATTGCCGTCACCCCACGGCGGAACCTCGTGTTTTTTCACTAACGCATTATCTCGTTAACACGTTCACACATTCTTAAAGAGCATTCCCACATTCTTTCTCTCATCCATTTTTTTGCTTAAATGTAAGTAAAATAGTCATACTCAATCCGAAAAATCACATATTTACGCATTCTCAAAGCGCATTTCCACATTCATGGATAAAAAGCCGTAAATGATTTCCCCATTTTGCGTTTAGACAAAGATAATGAATCCGAAAAATCCTTAATGACACTTGACACTTGACATTTGACACTTTTGCGCCTGACGTTGCGGCAGATTTGCAATCTGACGCAAACTATTATAAGGATTTTCAATCCGTAAAAACAATAACTCTCAGAAATAAAACCCCGCGCCAGCCATTCATGGTTAATTCATGATAATTCGTGTGAAAATTAAAAACCCGAAATCCGAAAAATCCTTAATGACAGTTGACAGTCATTGATGCAAAAAGGGCATGCCCATAAAGGACATGCCCCATCATAAAAAGTACACAACAAACAAAACCAAGTACGCCCCGTTGCGGCAGATTTGCAATCTGACGCAAACTATTATAAGGATTTTCAATCCGTAAAGCAATAATTCTCGCAGAAAACGCAGAAAACGCAGAAAGACTCTGACGCAAACTATTATAGTGACTTCAACTAATCACCCCAACGGGGTGTGATATGAATAACACCGTACGCAGTGCGGTGATTAACCAGAAATCCGAAAATTCCTTAATGACACTTGACACTTGACACTTGACACTTTTTGTGTCTGATTGATCATATTTAGGGGTACGCAAAAAGGGCATGCCCATAAAGGACATGCCCCATCATAAAAAGTACACAACAAACAAAACTAAGTACGCGCCTGGCGCATTTTCATTTTCAAATTGAACCATGTTCTGTAAAGTTTATAGGTTATTGTTTATAGGTTATTGAAAGTTTATAGTTTAAGTATTTTTTATTTGTCAAGAATTAGAGAATTAGAGAATTTGCAAATTGCGTATTTTGAATTTGATAAGAATTGGAGACTTTTATTGCAAGCAATAAATAGAAGTTGCCTAAACAACTTTCACCGCGCAAAAATAATTTACTCCTAATTTACTCGTTAATTTACTCCGTATTTACTCAATTCGCCTTTAGGCGCAAAACAGCATACTGCTAAAGCAGAAGAAAGTAAATTTCCATAAATGCGGAGTAAATTTTAAGTAAATTCAATTTTATTCAATATCCATGCACGGTGTGCCGTAATCTCAGTTGCGGCAGATTTGCAATCTGACGCAAACTATTATAAGGATTTGCAATCCGTAAAGCAATAACTCTCAGAAATCAAAGTCCGCGCCAGCCATTCATGGTTAATTCATGATAATTCGTGATAATTCGTGTTTAAAAAAACCAAGCTTTAGCTTGCCAAATCCGTGTAATACATGTGATACGTGGCACAATTAAGTTGAGAGTTTAGAGTTTAAAGTTTAGAGTAGTGGAAAGTGGAAAGTTGAAAGTAAACTCTGCGTTTTCTGCGATTTCTGCGAGAAATCGAGCGTCAAAACAAAGGGCTGCCCTGTAAACGGCAACCCTTTCGAGAGACCAAATTTCTAAAATCGTGTTATGAAACAAAGCTTACAGAGTGAATTCTGCGGTGATTACAGCGTCCTCATTTGCCGTGATGTCCCAATCTTCGTCAAACCATTCTCCATTATTCCACCCTAAGAAGCTTGCACCTTCGTTGGGCTCAGCATGGAGGTGAACCAAAGTTCCGCGCTCATAGTCGACTTGCTGCTCGTTGGTAACGGGGTTGCCATTGGCAGTTACCGAACCGTTGGGACTCACGTTGAATGAGAGCGTCACCGCGTCTAAGGGTTTACGACGGGAGCAGCGGGGGTGTTAGGAGTCAAGAACTCTTCGGACAGAGTGCCACCATAGGAGAGGATGGCCTTGTCGCGAGCATCCTCAGTCTGGAAGCCAGACAGGATGGAGTTGTTGACCATGAAGCGCTGGGTGCTGACCTTGGTGCCAGAAGCAGATCGACGGCTGTGAATCCAGGCAATAGCGCCAGTCACGGCTGCACTAGCGCCCAGTTTACCGCTTACGGTGCTGAAACCGCGAGCATTCACAATGTCATACAGCATGGTCTCGTCGTCAACACCGTCAAGGGTGATTTCGAGCGCCTCAATGGTGACACGGGGAACACCAGTTGCGGCATCCATGGTCTGATTGGCGATGAAGCAAGTGATCTGGTCGCCATAGCGATAGTTGGGGTTGTTCTGCACAACGGCATCGCTGAAAGCCTTGATGTCGGTGCTTGCACCAATGGTGAGACTGCCCAGTGCAATGTCGGTGGAAACCACATGGGAAGCGTCCTCAGTCATGATGATGGAGGGCAGCGAACCACGGGTCACCTGATAGGCAGCCACCACGCAGCCACCCTGACGAGCCTGGTCCTTGGTCAGATAGACAGGAGCAGCACCGATGTTGGCGCTCATGAACTCGTTGTAGTCACTCACGCGAGCATCCTTGTTCTCGAAAGAGGGGTGCAGATTGCCCTCGAAAGCTTGATACAGAGCCACGAGGTTGGCCCACTGCACACGGCGAATCATCTGCGCAAAAGTGCGCTTCGGATTTTCCTTCGCCTCGACTTTTTGTTTGGCAACGGTCTGGCCGTTGAGACGGGAGAAAGTCCAGTCGTTGGCAGAACCGCGCAGACGAGTGTTAATACCAGAAAGAATAGCCATAACGCTTTTGTTTTAGCCTACTCCGCCGGACCTTACCCGGGGTTTTGTGGAGTGGGCGCCTCATTGGGTGTTTTATTCCCAAATCGGCGCTGCAAAAGTAATCACTTTTTT
>JAEEHQ010000145.1 GCA_016280915.1 Bacteroidales bacterium | reverse complement strand
TACTGCCGCTATTGCTACCAAGACGGCAAATTCCTCCAAGACTGCACCATGGAAGAAATGATAGAGCACTGCTCCCAATTTGTCGACGAAGTGAACAAGCAGATGCCCAAACCCCTAACCCGCGAAGAATACAAAGAGATGTTGCGCGGCTACTTCCCCCAGCTGAAGAGGTGGAGGGAATAGGACTAATCTTATTAGTTTAGTTATATGTATTTCATAGTGGATTATAGGTCCACATTACAACTGAGGCGGATCGCAAATCCGCCTCAGCCTTATCTATCGAATATCCTAACTAGTGAAAAAACAGAGATATCGGAAGATCTACTCTTGCATTGATAATAGATTGTCAACATCTTGTTTAATGTTCGCAAGTAATTGTACAATTGCACAAAAGAGCGACACCACGAAAAACTCACCCAATCCTATAAGAAAATACAACACAGTTTCTTCAGTAATACTAAAAATACTCAAAACAAGTAGACCAATGGATGAAAGAATTAATATGAATGTTGCAAATACATACCAAACACTTCTCTCATTTTTTTCTACAAATATCTTTTCTTCAGGAGTATCCTGAACAAGGAGTCTGCACTCTTCTTCCGATATTTCTCCCACATTGTATCGATAATGCTTTCCCTTCTCAGTGTCCCAATATGGATAATCATTGCGGTCATATTCAGAATCTTTTGGGTATTCTCTTACTCCTATTCGCAAGTTATTCATCTGTTGTTGTGCCTGCCTCATTAAATCTTCTTTTCTTTGAGCATCGCGTTTTTCTAGGTACTTTTGCACATATTCATTCATAATAATATGCCGTTTTCTGTCGGCTCATCAGTTCTGTCCTCTCCCGCACCCCGTTGAGCATTATACAATAAAAGAAGCGTGGTGCCGTACACCCTTCTTGTATGGAGGTCGTAGGAATTACCTTGAAAAGAGAAGATGCAGAAAGCCCACGCTATACAGCGTAAGCCATTACACAGATTCTGCTTTTCGATGGAAGTTTCCTACGTTCCCATACACAGAACGAGCATAACGCTTCGTGATTTCACCGTTGAAATCGTTTGCAAAATTACGAAGTTTTTCCCATTCAGCCAAATTTATTTCCCATGTCACGAAAAAATCGTATTTTTGCAATCAATAAATAACAATCTTTAATATGATAATCATTTCGCAACCTATCAAACACAGCGAACTGAATGACATGTTGCCCGGCTATTTTGGCGACATGATTAAAGCTGTTGTAGATGTGAAGAAGGGAACCCTCGGACTTGATGCCGAACTGCATGCCGATATTGAAAAAGAGATGTTGTCGCAAGGCTCGATGCTGGCAGATTTGTGGGGTATCAATCTGTACCCTGAGATGGATGGGGATGATTTTATTGAGTTCGACTCTCTCATCAATATCCGTCCTTTCCAAGGAAACCGAAGTCGCGACGTATTGGACCCTATTGTTCGGAAACAAATAGTTAATATTGTAAACTCTTTGATTATATGAGCGAATACCAACACACGGAATTGGCCGCTGGACGCTGGGCAGAAATGTCATTGGCGGAGCAGATGCTGAACATCGGCAGCGAGGTATCGCGAGCCAATCGATGGAAGAATAAGGGCAACATAGAACAATGCCATCGTGCTGCTGACCGTGCTTTGGAGTTGCTTTCGCTCACCATTGATGCACAACGAGGCAAGCACGACCTCGGTGAATTCTGCCGACTCTATGAAGTGCTGGCCGATTGCTACTATGGCGACAACTCATATCAGACCGACCCCTCTAAACTACAGCATAGCTTCGACATTTTTTTTCGCCACAAGATAGCTCTATAGTATGGAGACAACCTCCCCCACTCCCTCCCCCCACATCCACTGGACGGTAGCATTGATACCCCTTGCTGTGCTGATTGCATTGCAGGTAGTCGTAATTCGGGTGTTCGGCTCCGACGCTTTGGACGGGGCCAGCCAGACGGCTTTGCTTCTTTCGGCGGGTGTGGCGGTGGCTATTGCGATGATTGGCTACCGGGTACCCTGGAGCAACATCGACAAAGCCATTTCCAACAACGTGAAGACCATCGGGTCAGCCATCCTAATACTTTTCTTGATCGGCGCCGTGTCGGGCAGCTGGATGATGAGCGGCGTGGTGCCGACAATGATTTACTACGGCATGAAGATTGTCAGTCCCTCGGTGTTCCTCTTTGTCGCCTGTCTGATATGCGCCTTGGTATCGGTAGTCACCGGCAGTTCTTGGACAACCGTCGCCACCATTGGCATCGCCCTGATGGGCATCGGTACCGCACACGGCTACTCGATTGGGTGGACAGCGGGAGCCATCATTTCTGGTTCCTATTTCGGCGACAAGATTTCCCCGCTCTCTGACACAACCGTGCTGGCCTCATCGGTCGGCGAGGTGCCGCTGTTCAAACACATCCGCTACATGCTCATCACCACCGTGCCATCATTCACCATCGCCCTTGTCATATTCCTCGTGGCAAGTCTATGCCATTCCACCGACAGCGGCATACAAGCAGACCTCTTTGCCGAAGGGTTGGATAGAGTATTTGTCATCAGTCCTTGGCTACTCCTTGTACCGGTGGTTACCGGCATATTAATTGCCCTGCGGTTGCCTGCTGCCATCGTGCTGTTCCTCTCGGCATTCATAGCTGGCATGGTAATGCTCACTGCCCAACCCGACATCATCAACCAAATAGGAGAAGGCAACAACTTTCGTGGTCTGATGCTTACCTATTATAGTTCCACCTCCATTGACACCGGCAATGAAGCCCTCACCAGCCTTGTGCAGACACGTGGCATGAGGGGGATGCTGAGCACCGTGTTCCTCATCTTCTGTGCCGCTGCCTTTGGTGGGGCACTGACAGGCACAGGCATGATACAAAGCATCACCTCGGCATTGGCCAAGGGCATTAGCGGGCGGCGTTCGCTTGTCTCCACCACCGTTGCCACAGGCCTATTATCCAACATGGTAACCGGCGATCAATACCTTAGCATCGTCCTGACTGGCAACATTTACAAAAAGCTTTACAAAGAGAAAGGCTTTGAAGGACGCCTGCTGAGCCGCTCCACCGAGGACTCCGCCACAGTCACCTCGGTCCTTGTCCCTTGGAACACCTGCGGCATGACCCAATCGCTGGTGCTCAAGGTGCCAACCTTAGAGTATCTACCCTACTGCTTCTTCAACCTCATCTCGCCCTTGATGTCCATCACCATCGCCATGCTAGGCTACAAGATTTTCCGCAATGAAGAAAAATAATTTGTCCACGTCAAATTTAATGTGTATCTTTGCAGTTCCAATTTAATGTATAAATCAACAATTAAAAAGACACAAATATGAGCGTTATCAAACCTTTTAAAGGATTCCGCCCCCCGGTGGACATCGTTGAGAAACTGGCTTCACGTCCCTACGACGTTTTGAATTCTGAAGAAGCCCGCGTAGAATGCGAGGGCAACCCCTACAGCTTGCTCCATGTCACCAAGGCTGAGATCGACCTCCCCAAAGGCACTGACGAGCATTCGCCCGAAGTCTATCTCCAGGTGGTGAAGAACTACAATATGTTCAAGGACCTCGGCTGGCTGGTCAAGGACGAAGAGGAGAAACTCTACATCTATGCCCAGAGCATGAACCCCAAAGATGCCCACGCCAAATGGCAGTACGGCATCGTGGCCTGCGCCTATAGCGAGGACTATGTGAACAAGGTCATCAAGAAACATGAGCTGACCCGCAAGGACAAGGAAGAGGACCGCATGAAGCACGTCCGCATCACCAACGCCAACGTCGAGCCCGTTTTCTTCGCCTATCCCGCCGTGGCCCGCATTGACGAAATCGTTGCCACCGTCACAGCTCAGAAGCCCATCTACGACTTCATCGCCAAGGAAGACGGCTTCGGCCATCGTTTCTGGGTCATCGACGACAAGGCCATGATTGCCGAACTGGTCGAACTCTTCGACAAGAAAGTGCCCGCCATGTACATTGCCGACGGCCACCACCGCAGTGCCGCTGCCGCCCTCGTGGGACAGGAGAAGAAAGAGCAGAACCCCAAACACACCGGCAAGGAAGAGTACAACTACTTCATGACCGTTATTTTCCCTGACAACCAGCTCAACGTCATCGACTACAACCGCGTGGTCAAAGACCTCAACGGCCTCAGCAAAGAGCAGTTCATCGCTGCTGTTGGTGAAAGCTACGACCTGCAGGACATGGGCACCGAAATCTACAAACCCACCAAACTGCATGAACATAGCATGTACCTCGACGGCCACTGGTACAAGATGACCGCCAAGCCCGGCACCTACAACGACAACGACCCCATCGGAGTCCTCGACGTCACCATCCTCTCCAACCTCGTGCTGGACAAGGTGCTTGGCATCAAAGACCTCCGCACCGACAAGCGCATCGACTTCGTTGGCGGCATCCGTGGCCTCGGCGAGCTGAAACGACGCGTTGACAACGGCGAGATGAAAGTCGCCTTCGCCCTCTATCCCGTCAGCATGAAGCAGATCATCGACATTGCCGACACCGGCAACATCATGCCCCCGAAGACCACATGGTTCGAGCCTAAGCTGCGCTCCGGCCTTGTGATTCACGAACTCTGCTAACAGTAGACACCAAACGGGTTGCCACAGCCTCTGTGACAACCCGTTTTTCTTATCAAAATATCACATGAATACTAGTTATCTACTAATCCTGGCAGCAATTGCCGCGGTGTGTTTATATTTTGCACGTCGGGGAAAAATCAACAGTTCCGGATCCATTAAAGAGCTGACCATGTCACCTGCTGAGCGCATCATCCGAATCTACGACATAGACAAAGAGACCTTGAAGGAAGCCTACGAACACTTCTCCGACATCAGCGAGCAGGAAATTTCCTCAATTGAAGCAGAAGATGGCGGTTTCCGCCTGACATTCACCCCCGAGACCGACTACATATCCTTCTGCTACTGGGTCAATTTCCTCGTCTACTCCGACGAGGAAAAACAGAAACGCTACAAAGTATATGGCTGGTACCCCTTCGGTGATGTGGAAATTAATGGTGTGAAACAACCCTTCAGCAACCAAACCGTCATGATGTACGTTGACAAGGACGACACCGACCACGACAACATCTCCTTCGTCACCCCTGATGGTAACCACTACCTTCAGCCTTTCGCCATCTCCAACAACCTGAAACCAATCGCTGACGGCAACGAAAGCTATCAACCATGTCAGATTCACTAAACACAAGAAACATAATGAAAAACACAAAGATATACATTACCCTCACAACCGTCATCCTTCTCATTGCCGGAATGACCTGCTGCAAACAGAAAGTTGCCGAAACAATAGAAAATGTAGTCACCCTCGAAGTGCCACAGAACCCCTACCTCGTCGCTATTGAGAGCTATCTTGTCGACTCTCTCGGCAAGAACTACTCCCCCGGCGAAGTATGCATCCCCGCCTACAGCGTCATCAACATTGAAGAACCCGGCGAACCCTCCGACTCAACCGAAGTTATCACCGCTACCGACATCAAAGTATGGGGCGATTGGTGGATCTTCAACTACAACATCGTGGGCGACACACTCAAATGTGTCTCCGGAGGTAGCCATCCTGGCATGTTCCATTTGGAAAAAGATGGCGATGCCTTCAAGGTCTTTGCCTTCGACCAAGTGGAGGACGGCTCCCGCAACCTCCCCTCTGCCAAACGTATCTTTGGCGACTCCTACGAGGACTTCCACGCCATCAACAGCAACCAAGAGATACGCGACTCCGTCCGTCTTGCCATGGTGGCTCAATACGTGCAGGAGCATAATCTCACCGCCACCCACCTTCAAGACCCCGGCTGGCCTGCCATCGCCCTGCCGCTGCAATAAAACAACAACTAAGCACAACCCAAAGCCCCATCCTCACAAATGGGGCTCTGTTATCCTACTGAAAATTTTAGCAATAATACGCATTTTTTCAATAGACATACATCTTGCATCGTATTCCCCAACTACAGCCAACTAAGATGGCTTCTTGCGCGTTCTTTATAGATTATTACCAATCTAAACTATCCTGATTTAACAGGAAGTCTTCCACACTGATACACAGAATCCCGTGATTGTTGTACCACGGCTCAACCATCTGACGTTGTATTACTATTTTCTTGAAGGAGTCAGAGATGGAAAGCAGAGACCGCTCTTCTTGTTTCCATTTCTTCTCTGTAGATAATTCAAGAGCCGACTGAATATAATAGCGCTTATCCCCTTTATTGGCGATAAAATCCACTTCAAGATTTTTGCGGACCATTTTCCCTTCAGCGTTTTTTGCATTTGTTGTCACACTACCCACATCCACACTATACCTTCGGCGTAGAAGTTCATTGTAGATAATGTTCTCCATAATATGAGATTCATCTTGTTGCCTGAAATTAATCCGGGCATTGCGTAGTCCGATGTCAGTAAAGTAATATTTTAAGGGTGACGAAATGTATTTCAACCCTTTCACATCATAACGGTTGGCTCGTGACACAAGAAATGAATCCACAAGATACTCGATATATGCATTCACCGTGTTTTGCGATATAACCTTGCCCAATTCAGATTTGAATGTGTTGGTCAGTCGCAGTGGATTTGTCAACGAACCCACCGATGAAGCAAGGATGTTGACCAAATCGCCGATTTCCGCCTTCCCACGCAGGTCATAACGTCCTATGATGTCTGCCAAATAAACCTGTTCAAACAGATTCTTTAAATACTGTTCCCTGTCGTCATTTCTTTCTGTCGACCATACAAGAGGCATCCCGCCATAACGACAATAGGCTGGCCAAACACGTTGCTTCTCCCCTTCATATATACTATACACCTCAGCGAAACTAAACGGATACACCCTTATCTCATCTCCACGCCCCCTGAACTCCGTAACAATGTCCGACGACAAAAAGCGCGAATTGCTCCCCGTCACATACACATCCACATTCTTCCAGTGAAGAAAACCATTCAGTACGGCCTCGAAACCTTTTACAAGTTGTATTTCATCCAACAGAATAAAATAGTGTCCACCGTCGTTCACCTTGGAACGAATATACCTGTACAACTCATCTGCTTCAAGATACTGTCTGTTGTCATAATCATCCAATGCCAATGCCACAATGTGGTCATCCTGCACACCTTTCTCTATCAAATGTCTGCGAAAAAGTGTAAAAAGCAGATATGATTTGCCACAACGGCGAACACCTGTGACAATCTTTATCAAACCATTACCTTGCTTACGATCCAGCCAATCGATATAGTCTGTCCTTGAAACCTCGTACATATCCTACTGAAAATTTTTGCAAAAATACGCATTTTTTTTCATTAGACATGTTTTTCACATCGTATTTCTCAAATTCTCCTAACAGCGATGACTTTTCGTTTAGGTCATATATCCGTTAATGATGAGATAACAAAGTATTGTGTATGTCCTGTGATTGCACTCTTGCGCGCGCAATCATTAATCTTTGACAAGCCGGACGGACCGACCGTAGTCACGGTAGTAGTCGTTCACGAACACTCCGTTGGAAATGAAGTCGAGGAACCACGCGTAAGCGGAGCCTTCGGGCGTAGACGACCAATAGCAGCCGCGGTACCCCACGTCGTAGACACCACCTTGGCCGCGGTAGCCCGAGGCGGGCAACACGATACTCTTTCCATTAGATCCAACCACTTTGTACCCCATACCTGTCCATGTCCAACTACATTCATTGATAAGTTCCATCCACTGGTCATAACTCGGCAAATTGTTACCGAAAGCTGCAATTGCCTCGTCGTATGTGTATAAATCCAACTCGGCATCTGCTGTATTCTTCTCATTGACTGCTTTCCACTTTGTTCCACTAGTCAACCCCAAATCGATATAATTTCCAGACACCTCGCCTTCTTCCCTCGTACAGGCGGGCAATACAATCATCGATAGTGCCATCAGGCACATAATACTTAATAAAAACAGTTTTTTCATTGTCTAATGAATAACATTTATACCGTCCGACCCGCAACAGCATTATACAAAAGAAGCGTGGGTCTGTATGTCTCACATTGTACTTGAAGGTCGTCGGAAACCTGAATTATCAAATGTAATAACAGCCCACGCTATAAGCGTGAAGCCATTATACAACCTTGATAATTCCACTTGAAAAGTTCCGACGTTCTCAAGTACAAGGAAGCATAACGCTTCTATTAAAAAAACTTTCGGCATGAGATATTTCTCTCAAACCGATTGCAAAGATACAGATTTTTTTTCATATAGCATAAAAAAAACTTAGTTTTCACAATACTGATTGGGGAAGTAAAGCAATTGAATGCTCATTTTTTACACTATCTCAAGATTGTTTGGTTTGGCAAGAATAGTCGGCTATAACCATATCTATTATATGGAACATGTGATTAGCCATCAACACTTAATGACACAAGATGACACAACAGCATACCCGCGTCGCAGTTTGACAAACAAATCAGTTATACCTACAGAAACAGACATGCTGTTTCAGGAGAACATGAGGAATTGCCTCCTCAACCCTAGCATCTCCTCATTCTCACTTACTCCTCACTATCATCTCACTAACTGCTCGCTATTTTATCTCTCAACGAGCATGTTCAGCCCAAGTTCAGCCCAAATTCAGAGGAGTCTGTTCTCTAACATGACTACAAGCTACCACCCAGGAAGGCATGATCTGGCCTTCCGTTGACATGTCCAATTTCACTCATCCTATCATCTTCATCAGCTGCTTCTGGCTGGCATTAGGAAGCAAGCGGCTAAGATGTTCTATAATCCGTGCCAACGACTCTTCTGGCGTGCGGTCACATTCACACGATTCTCTTCCAAACAGATGCTCGGGCATATTGAGCAATGCCCAACCCCAGCCGTATTGCTTGCCGTGCTTGTCGTGTGGGTAGACAAAATCCTCAGTCACCACACGGCACGCCATCTGCAGCCGTGTCACATAGCTGTCGAAACGACTACGCATCTTCGCACCTGTGAAGCCACAGGCGTTGCGCAAATCGCGTGTTATCATTTTGCCGTTCACACGTAGCACCTCCAAAATAACGCCCTCGATGCTATCCTCAGCTGGTTCGGGATATTTGGCTCGTCGGTAGTTACACAAGTCGGGCCACCAATCCATCGAAACAAATCCAGCCTTGCCGTTGAATACCTTGCCGTAAGCAAAATGTCCTTCCGTCACGATAGGTCCCTTCCAATCCCATAATGGCCAGTCCCATCCCTCGTCGGTTACCACATAGCGGCACTCGGGTGCCACCAACTCATCGGCCGAAAAACCCTTAATGCCACTGTCAAGCAGTGGCATAATCCCGATGTGCTGAATAGCATCCATCAGGTCCGGGCAGGTACGTATTGGTTGCATATTATTGATAGATAGTTGTGCGGCAGACATCTTATTAGTTTTTAATTATTTATTCTTTTACATTTTTCCGGAACCACAGCAGTAAAGGTATAATCCCCCGATGCAGAGTCATAGAAAAGACTGTGTGAGGCACCCCTCTGGGCAACTCTATGTTACTGAAATCTATAACAAAAATCTACACTTTCTTTACAACCTGCAAAGATACGTTTTTTCTTCAACAATACAATTTTTTCTATCCTCTAACGTTATCTGACAATAACATTAAAAAAATGATTTTATTAGACGACAACACCCCCACCCTTTTGGTGGCAGCTGGAACACAAAACGCTGCACCGCCTATACTTCAAGACGAATTTGGACAAACCATCCTGAAGCAGGACAGCATCACGCGCACCATGGCAGACAGCCTCAAAAGCATGGATCTCACCGACCTGAAAGACGTTGTGACGGGTCGCAACACCATTGTCCAAGATGGTCTTCACGCCCTCACCGAGCTCACAGTCAGCTTTATACCCAAGCTACTCATCGCCATCCTCATTCTCTGGGTAGGCATGAAGCTTGCCAAGATGCTCAGGAAATTAATCGTCCGCACTCTCGACAAACGCAATGCAGAGCCTTCGCTCAAGACCTTCCTCGGCTCACTCGTCGACGTACTTCTCAAAGCCATGATCATCATCATGGCCATGGATGTCATTGGCATCAAGGCCACCTCCTTCATCGCCCTCCTCGGTGCCATGGGTCTTGCCATCGGCATGGCCCTTCAGGGTACCCTCCAAAACTTTGCTGGCGGAGTCATCATCCTGCTCATGAAGCCCTTTAAGGTTGGCGACTACATAGAGAGTGGCAATTACAAAGGCTATGTGCGCGAAATACGTATCTTCAACACTACCATTCAGCCCTTCAACGGCAGGAGCATCATCGTACCCAACAGCGAACTCTCAAACAAGTCCATCATCAACCACACCAAAGAGCCCATCATCCGTTTAGACGCAGTGGCCAGCGTTGCCTATGGCACCGACTTGGATAAAGCCAAGTCCGTGCTGAAAGAAGTTGTGGACAACGACCCGCTGATTCTGCATGAGCCCAAGGCACCTACCATTGCCGTGAAGGAGTTGGGAAACAGTTCGGTAGACATCGCCCTATGGCTATGGGTTAAGGTGGAAGACTATTGGACAGTGTGGCTACGGCTGAACGAAAACATTTACAAAGCCTTCTACGCCAACAACATCTCTATTCCTTTCCCACAATTGGATGTGCACTTGGATCCTGCATCGCCACGGGCACCCATGCCCACAAGCACCGAAATGGCCCATGTGCCAGATATAGAATCTATGCCCCAAAGAACTGAGAATTAACAATAAACTTTATTATATCATCCTTATTACGGTTAACCGATTATTGGAATGAAGAAACTAACCCTGATACTGATTGCCTTATTGTTTCTTGCTCCTACGATGCGGGCACAGAAATATGAAGCACATCTTTCCGACTCGGCCTTTGCCAGTGTGCTGACCTGTGGGCCGGGTGAGGAGTTCTACACCTCTTTCGGCCACAGCGCCATCCGTATTTGCGACAGCACCTTGAAGTTGGACCTTGTATACAACTACGGTACCTTCGACTTTGGCATGCCCCATTTCTATTGGTCTTTTGCCTGCGGGAGGTTGCATTACTGCCTGAGCCGCACCACATACGACAATTTTCTGTTTGAGTACGCATATGAAGGCCGTGCCGTTTGGGAGCAGAAACTGCGCATCAGCAATCAAGAGTTGAACAACCTTTTTGTGCTGCTGGAGAACAACAATCTGCCAGCTTATCGCTACTACTGGTATGATTTCTTCCGCGACAACTGCGCCACACGTGTGCGCGATATGGTGGCCAACTGTTTGGACCACCGCAAGCTGGGTGTCGAAACGGTTGCCGACACCAATATGAGCTACCGCGACATGGTGTACAAGAGTACCGAGGGAAACCTGCTATGGTGGCGGTTAGGTGTGGACATTGCGCTTGGGCAACGTTGCGACATCCGATGCAGCAACTACGAGTATATGTTCCACCCCATTGAAATGATGCAACTGCTGGACACCATGCAAATGAGCGATACACACCAGCCACTGGTAGAGAAGGCCCAAGTGGTGCTTACTGAAACTCGGGAGCCTGCACCCCAAAGCTTCTCCCCCACCCTGCTGTTTTGGCTTGTCTATGTGGTTGTGCTGCTGCTCACCCTGCTGGAATGGAAAAAGAGCTGGAAGATGGGGTGGCTGGATGCCGTGGTGTATGGCATTACCTTCGTAGTTTCGGTGTTGGTCATCTTCCTCTGGTTCTTCACCGAGCATTACTGCACCAAGCCAAACTTCAACATCCTCTGGGCTTCGCCACTGTTTATCTATTTTGCCATAGCACAACAAAAAAGCAGCAAATGGGTAATCTGCCTGCAGCTGCTGATGCTCTTTGCTGCCATGGTGATGACCATAGGGCCTCTCCCCCAGCGTTTGAATATGGCTATATTGCCTATCGCACTGATATTGGTATGCCGACTGCTGAGCGACATCAAGTTCAGAAATAATAATTAAGCACTGCGGTTACCAATACGGGTGAGATGGTATGGGGGGGTGATAGCACGGGCCGTATTGCAGAAATGATAAATGATACTTCTGCGATGGGTTGGACTTACTGAATACGGACGCGGGGGTCGAGGAGACCGTAAAGGATATCGGTGATGATGTTGATGACTATCAGCAACACACAGATAAAGAGGATAGAACCCATGACAACAGGAAAGTCATATTTGTCAAGGCCGTCTACAATGACAATACCCATACCCTTCCAGTCGAAGACATACTCTACAAAGACAGCACCCGCCAACAGTCCTGCCAACCAACCCGAGGCTGATGTGACAACAGGATTCATGGCATTGCGGAGGGCATGATGGAAAACCACACGACGGAAAGGCAAGCCTTTAGCCCGAGCCGTGCGGATATAGTCTTGCGTTAGAGCCTCGAGCATACTGTTTTTGGTAAGCTGGGTTAGCGTGGCCAATGGACGTATACCTAAAGTAAAAGCAGGCAGAATCAAGTTTTTAATGTCGAGGTACTCCCCTGTACCGTAATCGTCTACGGTGTATAGGTTACCGAACATATTGAGGTGGGTATAGTCCGCCAATACATAGGCAAAAAACCAAGCGATGAGGATGGCCGCAAAAAACGAGGGCAGCGACATTCCCAGCGTTGAGAGCACCAGCGTGAGACGGTCGATCCAGCTATCCTTGTAAAGGGCAGACAGGACACCCAAGAGGATGCCAACGACCAAAGCAAAAGAAAGGGCCACCACGGCCAACAAGGCTGTTTGTGGAAAAGCTGCAGAGATGATTTCCGAAACTTTCCGTTTCGATTGGTAGCTACGCCGCAGATAGGGAGCCTTTAGGATTACCGAGGTGTGTCCTGCTGTGAGGAGAGTGGTGTAGGGAGCATATTTCTCGTCCGAGAGATAGAAATAATTGTCTGGGTCGGCGTTGTTGTGTAAAGAAATGGGCACAAGGTCGTTGAGGTAGTTGAGATATTGCATGCCCACCGGTTTGTCGCGGCCGAGGTCTTTGTTGATGATGGCAATACTCTCGGCATCGGCACGCTGACCCAACATCATGCGGGCAGGGTCGCCCGGAAGGATATTGAAAAGGAAAAACACCAACGTCACCACCCCTAAGAGTACTAAGAGGCCGTAGAGAAGACGTTTGACAGTGTAGCGTAGCATATGAGTTAATTACTTAGCGAAGGCCCCTAACGACGGATTTCTTGGCAACAAAGTCCTTGAGGTAGTAAGGTTCGAAATAGGCAACATCTTCGGTTTGATGATTGCGTAGTTTTTGCTGCGCAATGGGAAGCATGCCGCTAGCAGATATCAGGAAGTCGGGGGCAAAACGGGCATTGGGGTGAACACCCAAGATGTCGCGGGTCTTCTGGGCACCATCGCCAAAAAAGACAACCTCATTCTGATTGAGGTAGTTGTCGTAGATGGCAGGGACGATGATGTCAGCATCGACTGGTCTCACCTCACCTTGCCGGTTATAGATGGCGGTATAGCATTCCATACGCCTGGCATCTATCATGGGACAGACAAAACCTTGATAGTTGGGGTGGGCAGTTAAGTACTGGGCCACCATGCCCTGAAGGGTAGGAACGGCAATGAGAGGCTTGTCTAACGCATAGCAAAGACCTTTGGCGGTGCTGATACCGATACGGAGACCTGTGTAGCTGCCCGGACCGCTGGAGACACATACCGCATCGAGCTGTGCAGGCCTGAGCCCACACTGTTTGAGGATTTGGCTGATGAAAGGAGAGAGCTTGGAGGAATGGGCATTCTGTTCATCGGAATGCAACTCGGCAATAATCTCACCGTCGCGAGCAAGGGCAACGGAACAAACTGGAGTGGCGGTTTCTATGAGTAGTAACATGGTAATTGAAGTTGGTGTGCGCTCCTCTGCAATAGCTTGTTTATCGGTTAGCGCATGTCGATCAGTTCATAGCTAGAGTTGACGGCGGAATCGAATGTAAAGTCACCGTCGGAAGCAGTGGCATTCTTGAAGTTGGAAACGGTATATTCGCTGCGGGAGGAGTCATAGTTATGCTGCTCGAGTTTTTTCAGCTGACCGTTCTTGTCAATATAGATGCGCACCTTGTGGTAGCTGCGGCCTTTGTTGGGCTGGAGGTCGATGATGGCGGTACCATCTTTTTCCTCGCGGATAAACTTGGCACGGTAATTCTTGCTGTAGTTGGCCAAAAGGCGTGCGGGATTGGTGAGGTCGTCGTCGCTATCGGCTATGGGGCTCACCACCACCTCTTTGGCCGACTTGTTTACCTGCCAGACAGACTTTCCGTCGCAATAAATCTCAAGGGTGCCGGCCTTCACACGGTAGCGGGGAGCATTGTAGAGCACATCGGCCTTCTGGCGAAAAGTCTCTTTCTTATTTGCGTCGTAGTTGACCACGGTGACCGTGAAAGAAACGGTGCCCGACATCTTAGCAGAAGCTTTCTTGATGATGTTGGTGGCGTTCACATCGATGGTGCCATTGGCGGTATGGGTCAGCTGGGCGTTAGCTGCTGACAAAAACAAAAGAAACGCTACGGTTAGTGCAAATATCTTTTTCATGATGTTTTCAATTATGTTTAGAGAGAATATTTACAATTAGTGCAGATTTTGTCCAATGATGTTCATGAATTCCTCGCGCGTTTTGGGGTCTTTGATAAAAGCACCCGTAAAGTCGCTGGTAGTGGTGACGCTGTTCTGCTTCTGCACTCCGCGCATAGACATGCACATGTGCTGGGCCTCGATAACCACGGCCACACCCAACGGGTTAAGGGTGTTTTGGATGCAGTCTTTGATTTGACGGGTGAGGCGTTCCTGCACCTGAAGGCGGCGAGCATATGCATCTACGATGCGGGGAATCTTGCTGAGTCCCACTATGGTGCCATTGGGTATATAAGCCACATGGGCTTTGCCCACAAAGGGAACCATGTGATGCTCGCAGAGCGAGTAAAGCTCAATGTTTTTGACCACTACCATCTGCTTGTAGTCCTCATGGAAGAGGGCTGAACGCAGAATCTCCTCGGGGTCAAGGTCATAGCCATTGGTGAAGAAAAGCATGGCCTTGGCAATGCGTTCCGGCGACTTCAGCAGCCCTTCGCGGTCGGGGTCTTCACCCAACAGGCGGAGGATTTCTCTATAATGTTTGGCCAGCTCGGCCACACAATTCTCATCATATTGGTCAATTTTGAGATAACCTTTATCTGTATCGCACATAGACAAGTGTGTTTTTTGTTTTTTATTGCCAGTTATTATTCTGCGGCTTATTTATTATGTATCTTTTTTTGTGAAATCTTGCTATTCGATGTACAAAAGCAGGCCTTTCAGGTACTCGCCCTCGGGATGATAAATACTAACGGGATGATCCATGGCATGGGGCAGCTGACGCACAATGCGTACCCGACGGTGGGCATTGGCAGCAGCAGTGAAGCACATGGTTTGGAAATCGTCGCGGCTGACGGCTTGTGAACAGCTGAAAGTGAGGAGAAGTCCGCCGGGACGGATTTTCTCCATTGCCTTCTGATTGATGTTGCGGTAGCCCTTGAGACCGTTTTGCAAGCTGCGGTGGTTTTTGGCAAATGCTGGTGGGTCAAGAATAATCAAGTCGAACTGGTCGCTGACTGTGTCGAGGTAATGCAGCACATCGGCCACAACCCCTTTATGTGGAGCATCGGGGCCAAAATTAAGCAAGACATTGCGGTTGCAGAGGTCGATGGCTTTCTTGCTGATGTCCACCGTTTCAACATACTCGGCACCTCCCTTGAGCGCTCCCAAAGAGAAACCACCCGTGTAGCCGAAACAGTTGAGCACACGGTGTCCACGCGAAAGGGAGGCAACTAAATGCCGATTTTCGCGCTGGTCGACGAAAAAGCCCGTCTTCTGTCCCTCAAAGAAATTAATAAGCAGGCGGTTGCCGTCCTCGCAGATTTCCCATTCTTCAGGCTCCTCGCCCCAGATATAGCCATCCTCTACCCCACCCCCAGGGATGGTGGTGGAACTCTTGTCAAAGACAGACTTGAGAGGCAGCTCTTCTGCAAACAGCTGGGTAAGGAGTGGGAATGTGCGGTGCATACCCTCACTATGGGCTTGTAGTACCAGCACACCATTATAGTAATCAGCTACCAAGCCAGGCAAGAAATCACCTTCGGCATGCACCAGGCGGAAGACATTGGTGTCGCTGAGGTCAAAAAAGCCCAGACGACGGCGGTATTGCACAGCCTGATGCACCCGCTCGCGCCAAAAATCAGGATGCTGCTCGGGGTCGATGTCGGGTGTGTCGAAACTGAGCACTTTACAGATGATGCTATCATCTTGGAAATGACCGACTGCCAGCCATTGGCCGTCGCTCCCGAGGACATCCACAATGTCGCCCTCCTGTGGGTCGCCCACCCGTTTGCGCACGGCACCCGAGAAAATCCACGGATGGTGACGTAGCACAGCCTTATCCTTGCCTGGAGCCAATATCAATGCGGGTCGATTCACTTCTTGAGTTCTTTTATCGTTTCAATAGGATTGGTGGACTTGAAGACCGAGCTACCAGCCACCAACACATCGGCTCCTGCAGCAAAGAGCTTGGGGGCGTTGTCGGTATTCACGCCGCCATCCACCTCAATCAGGCAGTTAGGATTCTTGCGGTTGCAGAGGTCACGCAACTGACGGACTTTATTGTAAGTATTTTCAATGAATTTCTGACCGCCAAAGCCGGGGTTGACAGACATAAGCAGCACCACATCGCAGAGCTGGATGGAATCCTCAAGCAAGGCTACAGCAGTGGCAGGATTCAGCACCACGCCACAACGCATGCCGCTGTCCTTTATCGCATGGAGCGTACGGTCCAGATGGGTACACGCCTCATAATGCACCGTGAGGATATCGGCACCCGCCTCTTTGAAGTCATTCACATAGCGGCCAGGGTCCACAATCATTAAATGCACGTCGAGTGGCTTCTGTGCATGCTTTTTTATATGCTTAACCACAGGCTGTCCAAAACTGATGTTCGGCACAAACACACCGTCCATCACATCCACATGCAGCCAGTCGCAGTCGCTCTTGTTGAGCATCTCTATGTCGCGTTGCAGATTGCCGAAATCGGCACTAAGCAGTGAGGGTGATATTAGTTTCATCATAAGTAATATAGTTTATTTTCTTTGCGTCAGCCTTGACTGTCACCGGCAACTCGCCGTTTATAGTTTCAGTTTTTCAAAATTACGACCATAAACACCCTGCGTCTTGGTGACAGAAATGAACGCATTCTGATCGATGCGATGAATAATCTGCATCACGTGGGGCTTGTCGGACTTATGCACCATCACAATGAGCACTGGGCGGTCCTGCTGGCTGTAACAGCCTTTAGCATCAAGCAATGTGGCTCCGCGACCCACCTGCGAGGTGATGGCTTCGCCTATCTCGCTATTTTTCTCTGAAAAGACCAGCACCTGATAGGACTGTTTGTTGCCATCGAGAATCATATCCAGCACATAGGTCATGGTAACCATCACAATATAGCCAAAAACAACATTCTCTAACTTGTGCGAAACAAAGAAAGAGGAGCCAATGATAAAGATGTCGAGATACATGATGACCTTGCCTGGGGAAATATTGTAATATTTACTGAGTATCAGTGCAATAATATCGGTTCCACCAGAGTTGGCACCTCGAGAGAAGGTGATACCAATACCCGCACCACAAAGGGCACCGCCAATGATGGCACACATAAAGCCACCAAACTGACTGACATCAAATAGGTTCTCAACATGCAATACCTGTTGCCAGAGAATAAAGCCAAGAGAGGACATGATGATGCCGTAGATGGTGTTGGCCCCAAACTTAGAACCAAGGAACTTGAAGCCAACAAGTACCAGAACGGCATTGATGATTAAACTCATGACACCAATTGGGATTTTGATTCCCACAGCATAGTAGAGGACGGAACAGATACCACTCACGCCGCCACCCACAATCTTGGCTGGAAGCATCACCGCTGACCACGCAAAGGTGTAGATGAGTATGCCCAATGTGATAATCACATAGGAAAAAATTATTTGTCGTTTTTTCTTGAATATTTGCATGGATGGGTTGTTTTGGAGTTTATGGAGAGGCCCGAATAATTAGAAGTAAAAACTAATGAGTATTAATCATTGACAGGGATGCCGTAGTCGCGAGCACCAAAAATGGAAGTACCCAAACGCACCAGGGTACTACCCTCCTCCATGGCGATGTCATAGTCGTGCGACATACCCATCGACAATTCCTTGAATTCAGGGTGTCCTTTGAAATAAGTATCAGCCAGTTGGTCGAAATATGTATGTAGTGTATGGAACTCCTGACGGATGAGGTCGCGGTTGGGGGTATTGGTGGCCATTCCCATTAAACCCACAATACGGACATTCTTTAGCTGAGTAAATTCAGGCGAATCCAGCAATGCTTTGGCCTCCTCCATATCTAAGCCGAACTTGGTCTCCTCTGTAGCTATATGGAACTGCAGCAGGCAGTCAATCACTCGGTTATGCTTAACGGCCTCTTTGTTGACAACCTGCAGCAGGTTAAGGCTGTCAATGCTATGGATTAGGCTCACGTAGGGGGCTATATATTTGACCTTATTGGTTTGGAGATGACCTATAAAGTGCCACTCAATATCGCTGGGCAGAACTTGGTGTTTATCACGCATTTCCAATGCTTTATTTTCACCAAATAGACGCTGTCCTGCGTCATAAGCCTCCTGTAGCATCTCCACAGGCTTCGTTTTCGATACGGCCACCAGCCGCACCCCGTCGGAAAGAGTCGAACGCACCTTTGCAAGATTTTCCTTTATCATAGTATATTTAATAACGCAGATAGTATATTTAATAACGCAGATAGTATATTTAATAACGCAGAATATACAATATTATTATTGCCGTATACTATTTTTCTTCCCATTATTTCACATTTTGCGCATCACTTTTTGTTAAGCCTTTATATCTGCATTTGCAACAGACAACTACTTATATGGACAACCCATCAATGTAAGCTCATCACACAACACCGTCTAGTCAAGACAGGACTCACCTTCGGCCTATTCGACCACTGCCCTCCCAACACTATCACGCCCAATCTAAATTAATGTTCTGTTGGAAACAATAAAAAATGGGTTGTTACGTTATAGCAATATACAATAAACACACATTCTTATGATTGACAACACTGGTACACCTTTCAACGCCGTCAGCGGCGAACAACATTTGGGCATCATCCCTGCCATGGCCAATCGGCACGGCCTCATTGCCGGTGCAACAGGTACTGGCAAGACCTGCACCCTGCAAAACCTGGCCGAAACCTTCAGTGCCATGGGCATTCCGGTGTTTGCTACCGACATCAAAGGCGACCTCTCCGGTGTAGGAAAGGCTGGAGGCGGCAACGTTCATTTCGAGAAAAGTATTGCCGACAATAAGTTGGCCGACTTCGGTTTTGCCTATAAGGCCTATCCCGTCTGCCTGTGGGATGTCTTTGGCGAGCAAGGGCATCCGCTGCGCACCACTGTGTCGGAGATGGGTCCCATGCTGCTTTCTCGCATCTTAGACCTCAACGACACTCAAAGCGATGTGCTGAACATGGTCTTCCGTATTGCCGACGACCAACAGCTGCTGCTCATAGACCTGAAAGACCTGCGCAAGATGCTGGAAGAGGTGGGCAACAACCGCGCCAACTACATCACCGCCTACGGCAACATCAGCGTGGCCACCATCGGCGCCATTCAGCGCAGCCTGCTGAGTCTTGAAGACCAAGGAGGTGACAAGTTCTTTGGGGAGCCAGCTATTGACATATATGACTTCATGCAGACCCGTCAGGGCAAGGGGGTTATCAACATCATGGCTTCCGACAAGATTGTCAACTCCCCCAAGGTCTACACCTCTTTCCTACTCTACCTATTGAGCGAGCTTTATGAGCAACTGCCCGAAGTGGGCGACCTTGACAAGCCCAAGCTGGTTTTCTTCTTCGATGAGGCCCACATGCTGTTCAACAACATAAACAAATCGCTCTTGGAGAAAATTGAACAAATGGTTCGTCTCATACGTTCTAAAGAGGTGGGCATCTATTTCTGCACCCAGAACCCCGACGACATACCCGACACCATTCTGGGCCAGTTGGGCAACCGCGTGCAGCACGCCCTCCGTGCCTACACTCCTCGCGACCAGAAGGCTGTGAGGACTGCGGCTGAAACTTTTCGCGCCAATCCCGCTTTCAACACCGCCGAGGTTATCACCCAGATGGGTGTGGGCGAAGCGCTTGTGTCGTTCTTGGACGCCAAAGGCATCCCCACCATGGTGGAACGCGCCCGCATCCTTCCTCCCGAAGGACAGGCCGGAGCCATCCCAGCCGAAGACCGCCAACAGATTATCCGCACTTCGATGGTGTATGGTAAATACGACACTATGGTCGACCGCGTTTCGGCCTATGAGTTACTCACCGAGAAACTCAACAAACAGCAGGAAGAGAAAGCCTTAGCTCAACAGCAAAAGGAGGAAGAACGACTGCAGAAGGAGGAAGCCAAGAAACAACGCGAGGAAGAACGTTTGCAGGCTGCCGAAGAACGCAAACGCAAAGCCGAGGAACGCGAACGCCAACGCGAGAAAGACAACAGCTTGGTGGGCAGCATCTCCAAGATGGCCAAACAGAAAGCCAAGCGCGAACTAGTAAATACAGCTTTCAAACTCGGCCGTGGCCTGCTTGGCTCGTTGATAAAGGGTAAGTAATTTGGAATCATCATTACATTTGAGTGCCTCTGGGATAACCAGTTGGCACTTTTTTTTGATGTTTCCAAATAATCATCGGTTGTACGGAGACTTCTTGTTTTTAATAGTGGTTGCTTTGGCATTGGAGAGTCCCAGTTGGGAGATGTAGCCTTCAAGATGATGGTTATGAAGTGCTTGACGGATGGATTGCTGACATTCTTTTTTATAAAAGAAGAACATCTGATTCTGTTCTTTCTTTTCGTTAGGCGTGGTGGCCACATAGACAGGCTCCATGGTTTCGGGATTAATGCCGGTGTAGTACATCTCGGTGCTGAGTGTCATAGGGGTGGGCGTGAAATCCTGTATCTGTTCGAGGCGGTAGCCCAAATGTTTCATTTCCACGGCCAAATCGGCCATATCTTTAAGTTGACAGCCCGGATGAGAGCTGATGAAATAGGGTATCAGCTGATAATTGACTCCTGCCTGCCGACAGATGGCATCGAAGCGCTTTTTAGTCTGCAGGAAGATGTCGAACTTGGGCTTGCGCATATAGGATAGCACTTTTGAGCTGGTATGCTCGGGTGCCACCTTTAGGCGGCCGCCCACATGGTGCAGCACTACCTGACGGAAATAGTCCCAACCGCGGTTAGTGTCAGTAAAAAGGTCGCAGCGGATACCGCTACCAATGTAGACATGTTTCACTCCTGGCACTGCCATCACTCGTTGGTAGAGTGAGAGCAAGGGACCATGGTCGGAATTGAGGTTCTTACACATGGTGGGCTGTATGCAACTGTAGCGGGGACACTTCCTGCACAGTTGTTTGTTTTTGCCAGCCATACGGTACATATTGGCCGAAGGACCGCCAAGGTCGCTGATAACGCCATTGAAATCGGGGCGTTGTGTCAGCATCCTCACCTCTCGAAGGATGGACTCCTCCGAGCGCGAAACAATCTGTTTGCCCTGATGGGCCGAGATGGTGCAAAAAGAGCAACCACCAAAACAACCTCTGTGGATATTCACAGAGTTTTTAATCATCTCATAAGCCGGCACAGTGCCGCGTTTCTTGTATTTGGGATGGGGCAGACGAGTATAGGGCAGGTCAAAAGAGGCATCCATCTCCTCCGTTGTCATGGGCGGCTCGGGAGGATTGATGACAACAAACTGGTCGCCATGTGGTTGCACGATGGTTGCGGCTTCAATCTTGTTACTTTCTACTTCTATCTTATGAAAATTCTCCGCCTGACAGCGTTTGGAGTCAAGGCATTCGTCATAGCTGTGGAGCATGATAAGGTTGTTGCCCTTGGGAGGCCGCTTATCCTTATAACCTACCTGCGGAATAGAATGCAGCCGAAAGAGTGGCTCATTGTCTGCCAACATGTTGGCGATATTCACCATGGGTTTCTCCCCCATGCCGTAAACCAATAAGTCTGCTGGACAATCAAAAAGGATGGAAGGCTTGAGGCTGTCGCTCCAATAGTCGTAGTGTGAAAGACGGCGCATCGAGGCTTCCACACCTCCTATCACCACAGGAGTGTCGGGGTAGAGTTGCTTGAGGATGCGAGAATAGACATAGGTGGCATAGTCGGGTCGGAAACCAAAAGCACCCCCCGGTGTGTAGGCATCGTCGTGACGTAACCGACGGGCAGCAGTATAATGATTCACCATAGAGTCCATCACACCAGAGGTGACCCCAAAGAATAGTCTTGGCTGGCCAAACTTGCGGAAATCGCGCAAATCGTCCCGCCAGTTAGGCTGAGGGAGAATGGCCACGCGATAACCGGCAGCCTCCAGTGTACGCCCGATCACAGCGGTACCAAAAGAAGGATGGTCGACATAAGCATCGCCACTAACGATGATAATGTCCACCTGATCCCAACCGAGTTGCTTAACCTCGTCCAATGTTATAGGCAAAAAATGAGCCATAAAAAACTAAGAGCTATCTGCAAAAAAGCAATTGCATCATTACTCTCATCAAAAGGGTTGCTGTTCAACAATTGTAATTAGGTTAACGCAGGAAATCAATTTATAGTATGAGTGACATGAAAAAACGAAAACATCGGATATGCAGAGATTTCTATTAATCAAGAATTGGAGAATTAACAAATTGCCTTTTTTGAATTTGACAAGAATTTGAAACTTTGATTGGTATACAATTGATAGTAGCGGATATGAAATAGTGGATGCCGACTGAGGTGGGTTTGTTTTAATTGGTTTCACCACTTAGTGGTGTTGTTAGAAATAGCTATATACAAATAAAAAACAGTTGGCACAAACGGCCAACTGTTTTTTTGAATGGGGATAATTAGTCCTGAATAGCCTTGATGCCAGGGAGAGCCTTGCCTTCGAGATATTCGAGCATGGCACCACCACCAGTGGATACATAACTCATCTGGTCAGCCAGTTTCATCTGCTTGACAGCGGCAACCGAGTCACCACCGCCAACAGCAGCAAAGCAACCTTGCTTGCAAGCATCGGCCACACTCTGTGCTATATGGTTGGTACCCTTGGCGAAGGTGCTGAGTTCGAAAACGCCGGCAGGACCATTCCAAAGAATTGTTTTGGAGGACATGATGATGTCGCGGATAGCCTTGCAGCTCTCGGGGCCGCAATCCATGCTCTCCCAACCATCGGGTACCTCGCCAGAAGGAACGACCTGAGTGTTGGCATCGTTGCCAAATTTGTCACCGATGACGCTGTCGACGGGCAGATAGTACTTCACGCCGTGTGCATCCATCTTCTTCATGAGTTCCAGAGCCAGTTCCATCTTATCGTCCTCGCAGATGCTGTTGCCAATCTTACCACCCATAGCCTTGGTGAAAGTGTAGCGCATACCGCCAATGATAATCATGTTGTCCACTTTGTCGATCAGGTTCTCCAAGATGCCAATCTTGCTGCTGACCTTGCTGCCGCCAATGATGGCGGTAAATGGACGGGGAGCATTGTGCATGAGTTTCTCCAGATTGACCACCTCGTTCTCCATGAGGAGACCGAAGTATTTGTCGTTGGGGAAAAACTTGGCAATGGTGGCAGTGGAACTGTGCTCACGATGGGCAGCACCAAAGGCGTCGTTGACATAGCAGTCGCCCAGTTTGGCCAACTGCTCAGCCAATGCCACATCGCCCTTGGTTTCGCCGGGATAGAAACGGATGTTCTCCAGCAGCATTACCTCGCCGGGCTTGAGATTCTTAGCCATCTCCTCCACCTTGCCTTCGCCAAGCAGCGCCTGGGTGAATTGGACAGGACGGTTGATCATCTTCTCCAAATATTCAGCCACAGGTTTCAGCGTGAGTTCGGGCTCGAAACCGCCTTTCTTGGGACGACCAAAATGGGCCATGATGATGACGGAGGCACCGTCGTTGAGCAGTTTCTCGATGGTGGGCAGCGATTCGCGAATACGGGTATCGTCGGTAATATTTTTGTTCTCATCCATGGGAACATTGAAGTCGACGCGCACTAAGACCTTGCGGCCTTTGAAGTTGATGTCTTTTATTGATTTCATAATAGAAAAATTAAATTAGTATTGATATTTATTTTCAAGCTTTTGCGTGGTGAGGTTCTTGTACCGCCATACCTATGTACAACGATGAAAGCATGGTAAAGACGAAAGCCTGGATGTAGGCCACTAAGCACTCCAGCACATCAATAAAGACACTAAAGATGACCGAGAGTACTGACACACCGGCTCCCACCCCCACAGAAAGGGTGTTGCTGATGATGAAGATGATAACCACAAAACCGAGGACAACGATATGTCCAGCGGTCATGTTGGCAAAAAGTCGTATCATCAGCACTACGGGTTTGGTAATCACGCCCATCAGCTCAACAACTGGCATTAGAGGGAAAATCTTCAACCATGCGGGTACGCCTGGTGTGTTGAAGATGTCCATCCAGTAATGCTTATTACCACTGATGTTGGTGATGAAGAAGGTGATAAGAGCCAAGATGCCCGTAACGGCTATATTTCCAGTCACGTTGGCACCGGCAGGGAAGAACGGTATCAGACCCATACAATTGCTAAAGAAGATGAAGAAAAAGAGGGTTAGCATGTAGGGCAAGTATTTCTGATAATGCTCCTCGCCTATCATCGGTCGGACAATACTGTCGCGCACAAAGACCACCAGCATCTCTACCAGCGACTGAAGGCCCTTGGGAGCCTGACCTTCACGTTTTTTGTAGCCATTCTTGGCAACCATGACGATGACGATAAGCAGTGCCACGATAATCATAATGGCGGCAGGCACCTTGGTGATGGAGAAATCGAGCGGTTTGACCACATTGCCCGAGACATCGAGCTTGGGCTGACCAGCCTCATCAACACAAATGATTTCTTCTTTCTCGGCTCCTCCTCCCACTAAGCGATAGCCCTTATAGTCGGCATGGCCATGGTGGAACTTGGAAGACAAGAAGCAGTCGAAGTGACCATTGTTGATAAGAATAACCGGCAGGGGGATGGCCACGGCATGTTCTTGGCCATTTTTGGAATAATAGTCGAACAAGTGCCACGAATGGGCATCGGTGACGTGACCAATGATGACGGAGCCGGGGTTGAAATTCCCTTCGGACGCTTCGCCATCCTGTATATCCTCTGCCCCCAACGCATCCTCGCCCAAATCGTCGGTAGCAATCATCTCAACCGGGACAATATCGTCGGATGGCAAAAACAAGAATTGATTAGCGTGGGCCTTCATGCCCATCGATAAAAACAATACAATTAATAATAAGGATATACGTTTCATAGTGAAGTTAGTTTTCTGACAGTTTTTCCGTCTTAGTAGTATTGTTAAAGATGTCTACCTGTATGGAGTCGAAAAGCTCTAACTGGTTTTCAGGTACGACAGAACCGCCACGCGAAGCCTTATACTGTCGCAGTCCTTCGCGCATTAGGCGACGCACAACGTCCGGACGAGATATTCCCAAGTCCTGAGCATATAAAGACAACCATTCACCCTCTTTCTCCGAGAGGGTGATGGTTATCTTCTTTAATCTTCTCATTTTTGACCTTGGGATCATAGACAACAATTAGAATTGGTAACCTTGTCTTTGCAACAGTTCCAGACACTGGTTGGCGCGATCCTTGTCTTGAAGCACACCCTCTGCCATTTGGTTCAAACCATAGAGCAACTGAGCGGTTTCCTGCAACAGCTCGTTCACGCCAGCAGCCTTGCTGGTACCTGTGTACTGGGTGTAGTAGGTCATATTCTGACTATAGTACTTGAAGATGCTGTCCCACACCTGGGTGGCCTTTTCCTTACCATAGACAGAATTGTAGAGGTCAATCAGCATCATGCTGTACTTGTCATAGCAGAAATTCTTTTCGGGGAAGTACTTCTCACTAATTTCCACCATCTGGCGCGCGCGAGCGGTGTCGCCCTTTTCCAGCAGTTCTTGAGCTGCAAGGCTGAAGGTCTGACGCTGCACGGTACCCATGTTGATGCTGACGGGGTCCACATAAATGTCGGCATTGAGATTACCCCACTGCAGCGGGTGCATCTCACCGTTCTTGTCTTTGTAGCCGTTCAGGAAGAAGTCATAAGTCTCCTCGGTGAACTGCTGCATGACGTATCTGTTGTCGCGTTTGTCAAAGAGGATGGGCTGTGCCAGCTGAGCCTTATAGGGAACCAGTTTGAAGTTCATTCCGTCCTGCACACAGTACTGGCGGATGGGAGTGAACACACGCTGGATGTAGCTGGGATTCATAATATTGATATCGCGGGCGAACTTATTAGTTCCCAGCATATCGAGAATCATCAGCTCATGGCGCATCAGGCTACCCTTGGTGACTGTCCACTGAATGACGGGGTCCACCTCGTTGGCAATCTCTGCCGGGATGACACCACGTTTAACCAAATCAGGGATATCGAGGGTAATCTTGAAATGACTGGTGGGGATGAGGGTGACCTCTTCGCCACGGCCGTCTCTAGCCAAGAATTTGTCGGGATGGTCGCGCAGAAGGGCCAGCAAGTCGGCCACTTCGAAGTACTCATCGCTGCGGTCCTGCAGATAAACGATGTCTTTGCCCAGGCCATAAAATTCCTTCGGCAAGGTAAAGGCTATCGGCTCACTATCATACAGCTTGTTGTACAACTGTTCACAATACCAGTGCATACCGCTAAGAGTGTAGTTGAGGATGCGCACGTCTGTACGGAAACCTTCAACCTCTTGGGCATACCACAGGGGGAAAGTGTCGTTGTCGCCGAAGGTAATCAGAACGCCGTTCTCATCCACAGAGGCCAGATAGTTCTCAGCAAAATCGCGGGCGGCATACTTCTGCGAACGGTCGTGGTCGTCCCAGTTCTCACCTGCCATCAATACCGGAACACCCAGCATGCAGAGCACGAATACCACCGGCATGATGATTTTATAAAGCTGCTCCTTTTTGAACAGTTTGGTCAACCAGTCGGCAAGGGCCATCACGCCCAAGCCAATCCAGATGGCAAAGAAACTAAAGGAACCAACGAAGGCATAGTCACGCTCACGGGGCTGACAGGGAGGCATGTTCAGATAGATGCCGATGGCAATACCCGTCATGAAGAACATGATGAACACGATAAAGGCATCCTTTTTCTTTTTGCGGATATGATAGACAAGACCCACGATACCCAGCAACAGAGGCAGCAGGTAATAGACATTGCGAGCCTTATTGTTCTTCATGTGGTCAGGCAGGTTGTCCTGAGGTCCTAAGCGTGCCTCATCGATGGCTTTAATGCCACAAATCCAGTTGCCGTTCATGTAGTCACGAGTGCCATCAGTATTGAAATAATGGCCTTGGATGTCGTTCTGGCGGCCAGCAAAGTTCCACATAAAGTAACGCCAATACATAAAGCCCATCTGGTAGCCATGGAAATACTTAAGGTTCTGAGCAGCCGAGGGCTTGTGGTCGCCACTGACCTTGCCTGCCCAATATTCATAGTACTGGGGGTGATGGCGTTGATTGTCATTACTATACATGCGGGGGAAGACACCGGTATGGTTCTGACGATAGACAAATTTCTGCTGATAGGAGGCAGGAATGTAGCGGTCTTTACCCTTTTCATTGGTGCCGCGCACATACTTGGTGTAGCCACGCTCGGCATCAATGGGGTCGCCAGCAGTATAGTACTGACCGGTGAGGAAAGGCGTGTCGCCGTATTGTTCACGACCCAAATAGGCACGCATGGCAACGGCATCCTTGGGGGCGTTCTCATTCAGCGGGGTATTGGTGTTGGCACGGATTACCAGCACAAAGAAGGTGCTATAGCCAATAATCAGCATCAGCAGTCCCAATGCGGCAGCATTCCAAACGGGTTTGTTCTTTTTCTTGGGCGAGGTGAACCACAGCGCCCAAGCAATGAAGGCTGCCAACAGCAGGAAGAAAACAATGGTACCACTATTGAAAGGAAGACCCAGCACATTGACAAAAAAGACATCAAAGGCAGAGTCGACATTGACGATTCCGGGGATGATGCCCCACAATATCAAGGCCAGAAGCACCACGCTGAGCACACCGCTCCAGAGAAAACCCTTGAACGTGGTTTTGGGCCATTTGCGGAAATAAACCACATAAACAATGGCAGGCACAGTCAACAGGTTGAGCAGGTGCACGCCAATGGCGATACCTACCAGAAGGCAGACAAATACCAGCCAACGCAAAGAGCGTGGGTCGTCGGCCTGCTCCTCCCATTTGAGGATTGCCCAGAACACCACGGCTGTGAAGAAGGACGACATGGCATAGACCTCGCCCTCAACAGCTGAGAACCAGAAGGTGTCACTAAAAGTATAGGCCAAGGCACCAACCACACCGGCGGCAAAAACACCCCATGTGCGCCAATCTTTCACGTCAGGATTCTTGGGGTCGGGAAGCAGGTGCTTGCCCAACAAGGTAATTCCCCAGAAGAGGAACAGAATGGTGAAACCGCTGCAGAGAGCAGACATCACGTTGACGGCATGAGCCACATTCTCCGGTGTGGAGAACATGGAGAAAATACGTCCTATCAGTTGGAACGAGGGGGCTCCAGGAGGATGTCCCACTTGCAGTTTGTTTGCCGTGGCAATGTACTCGCCACAGTCCCACCACGAAGCGGTGGCCTCGGCAGTAAGGATGTAAACAACACAAGCTATGATGCAAACCACCCAGCCTATAATGTTGTTCATCAGATGGTACTTTTTCATAAAGTTGTTAGTGTTATTAATTGTGTTTTTTAGCTTTTCTACCAGCGAACAAAATTCATTTGGGACTTAGTCGCGATTGATGGGCATGGTCATGCAGCGGGCTCCACCACCTGCACGGGGCAGTTCTGAAGCCTTGAAGGCTACAACAAATTTCTTATAGTCATGCATGTTCACTTTGCCACTGCACACATCGTCGGCATCCAACACCTCAAAACCGGCATGGTCCAACGCCTCGATGGTGTAGACATTGCGCTCGTAGCCAATAATCTTTCCGTCATCGAGGGCAAAGAAGTTGGCGCCGCTATGCCACTGTTCACGGTCCTGATACCAGTTCTCATAGCCACCACAGAAAATGGGCTCCACCTCCATGCCGCAAGCTTTCAGGCCTTCCAGCATGTTGGGGTACTCCTTGGTGCTGGTCTTACCATGGTCACACGTGATGAGGGTGGTGGCCTTTCCTGCAAATACGCCAGTCTTTTCAATCATGGGTTGGTACACCATCACCTGGTGGGCACCCAAGAAGGTATGCACCATGTCCAAATGGATGAACGAATCGGGGTGATGTGGCAATTCCTGAGTCAAGATGCGGAAATTGTCACGCTCTCTGGCAAATTTCTCGGCCAAGTAGACGATACCTTTGGTATTGGTGCGGATGCCCTGACCGATGCAAAGCAGGTCGGGTCCGGCCACCTGCACATCACCGCCCTCTGTACGGGCACTACTCAACTGCTCCTTGGCGCAGATGGTGTTGGCATGGAAAATCTGATCGAAGATGGCTCGGAAAATCAGCGTCTCTCGCTCGCGAACAGGAAAGGACATCGAGTTGATAAGCACCTCGTTGTAGAGCGAAGAGGAGGCATCACGCGTGAAGAAGAGGTTGTAGAGCGGCTTTAGGCTGAAATGTTCCTTTTGAAACTGGATGGGGTCGGTGTCGCCATGATACGGCACGCCCTCAATCAAATATTTGGCCAGTTCGGCACTAGGCAGCTGAAGCAGCCAGTCTTCTAAATGCTCACAATGGTCAGCCAAGCAGCTTTTCATCACCAGCCGCTGGCGAATGTCATCCTCCTCCATCATCAGGGTGAGGAGGTCTTCAACATAGAACACCTTGCACCATTTCTCAAACACGCCGCTAAAAGAGGCATATTCCTTATCCACAATGTGTTTGCTCAGAATGTCGCTGTAAAGCGCTTCGGCGGCATTGGAGGGAGTCATGCGCTCTATCTCTATGCCGGGCCGATGGAGTAAGACGGCGTTGAGGTGACCGTACTCCGATTGGACATTTACTGTCGTTTGGATTATATCTTTAGTTAGTGTCATATACTAAAACAATGTTAGGCGCTGCAACACAGCGTCTTTCACCCACGATAGGCACTATCGGGGGCAATGCAAATATACATAATTTTTTCGATACCACCGAAAAAACAAACATATCTTTAAACAAAATTATCAACCTACTTCCTTCTTTCTTCCTTCGTCCTATCTTCACATCTTGTTCACCGGCTAGCGAACAAAGAACAATCAACGGGTCATTCTACACACCACCGTCCTCTACCCTACCCATCAATAAAACAGGATGTCCGACCAATGGTTATGGGCAGTTCCAACTCTTTAGCGCTTACTCCTCGCTATCTTCTCGCTAACATCATGCTCTTTTCATTATCAACAAACAAGATCTACGCAATCATCTGCCAAGTACCTTAAAGTCAGTTCCTAACCACAAGTACAAGCTTCCCCTAAGGAAGGAACGTCTTGCCCATCCATTTGAGAACCTGCATTATCAAAATAAAATACAAATCTGTGCTCGATACCGTACTATCAGTTACCAAGAATCTTTTGGGAGAAAAGCAAAAAGAAACGAAGATGATGCTCGATTATCCTATTGATAATAGCGAATATAGCCTCGAAGAGGTTTGTCGTCGAAAATAATTTCGCATTCATGGTCGGGATAGTAGTCATATTCGATGCGCTCAATCTGGATGCCGGCAGCTGTGGTTTCTTTCGTAACAAGGCGACCTAAAGAATCATATTTATATTCCGTAACCAAGTCGCCACGGCTCAATGCGGAAGTGCTGCTTTGCATGTAGTGGCAAAGGCTGTCATAATAGGTGCTGGAATAAGTAATAGTAGACTCCCTTTCGGTTCCCGGATTATTTACTTGGCTGCTCTCACATTTATAGGGAGAAAAGACGTGCATACAGACAAAGGTGCTGCTGTCAACCACATCTAAGCCATCAGCCTGGGTGAGTCTGTCATAAATGTCGTAGGAACTGTTGCGCATCTGCAGCAAGACTCCGTTGGAGTTGAAGACCTCTATCTTGACGGGATTGCGATAATAATTGTCACTATAGTTAGGATCATGCAGATATGCATCATCGAGATAGGAATAGACAATCACATGGGTCAGATTGCCTGCCCCGTCATATTCGTGAATGGTATCCACCTTGCCCGCGTAGGTGTGTGTGATTCGCTGCTGCAACATTCCTTGGTTATTGTAGCGTGAATAGGTGAGATAGCGACCCGCAGCATCATATTCATGGATGACCTTGTCGCCCCACACCGTATCGACACCTTCGATGCTGAGCATCTGACGGGTTAGGACTACTCTGGGGTAGACAGGGTCGGGGAATGAGGGTTCTGAGGAGTTGTCGGAATGGACACAGGCGGTGGCCAATAAGACCACAAGCAGTATGGGGAGCAAACACTTCATGGACTATTTCTTTTTCTTTCTCAATTCGACGAGAGCAGCCTGATAAAATTTATCTTCATCCTTCATAATGCGGTAGTAGTGGCCACGTCCATACAGACGATCGGCAACCAAGGCCTTCACTTGCAGGGAGAGAAAATGAGCGTTGAACTGAACGATGCTGTCGGTGGCAGTTTCCTGAATAGAGTCGCGGTAGACCCCCTTGGATGCAGCAAAGGCATCGAAGACTGAGTCGAGCTGCAACTGGGGGTAGTTGCGCAAGAAAGCATCGAAGTCGGCAATCAGCGTATCTGCACGATGGTGATCGGCATAATACTGGGGAAACTGATTGAGGAGGCCTTTGCGGCGACAAACCTGGTAGTACTTGGAGGCCGGCGTGGTGTCGAGGGGGATGAAAAGGTCGGGCATGATGCCGCCTCCCCCATAGACGGTGCGGCCGCCATGGGTCTTATATTTCAGCGAATCGGGAAAATGGACAGAGTCGGCTGAGAAGAGTTCGCCATGCTTGTAGCGGTTGTTCAGTTCGTTGTTGTATTCGTCGGTACCTTTCTCATAGGGTTTCTGAATGCAGCGGCCCGAAGGGGTAAAGTAACGGGCTGTTGTGATGCGCACTTGTGAGCCGTCGGAGAGTTCAAACATGCGCTGAACCAGACCCTTGCCAAAGGTGCGCCGCCCGATGAGGGTGCCCCGATCCCAGTCCTGCACAGCTCCACTAACAATCTCGGATGCCGAGGCGGTGTTCTCATCGATGAGCACCACTAAGTCACCCTTGCGAAACGAACCACTATATACCGACTTGAAGTCCTGACGTTTCTGAGCTCGTCCTTCCTGATAGACAAGCAGACGGTTGGGGGAAATGAACTCATTGGCCATGCCGCAGGCAATGTCAAGAAATCCACCGGTATTGCCACGGAGGTCGAGAATGAGGCTCTGCATGCCCTGTTTTTTGAGATCATGCACAGCCCTGCGGAACTCGGTGACCGAATTGCGGGCAAAACGGAGCAAACTGATATAGCCAATGGAGTCGTCCTCCATGAAGTAGACCTCGACAGAATGGATAGGGATACGGTCGCGGGTGATGTCGAAAGTAAGGGTATCGCGTCCACGAAGCATGTCAACCACCACCACGGTGCCTTTGTTGCCACGGAGATGTCGGAAGACGAAAGGCTGGCGTGCACTATCTCCAGTGGCTTGTATGCCATCAATACGCAGGAACTTGTCACCGCTGAGGATGCCCACTTTCTCAGAGGGTCCTCCGGCAATCACTTCTGAGACACAGATGGTGTCGTTGAGAATGGTGAAAGAGATGCCCACCCCTTCGAAGTTGCCCTGAAGGGCTTCGTTGGTACGTTCCACATCCTTGGCAGGTATATAAACACTGTGGGGGTCGAGACTGGTGAGCATGGCACGAATGGCCGTCTCGGAAAGATGGTCGGTCTTAGGATCAACAACATAGTAGTTGTTAATGAGATCGAAGGTCTCCAGGACCCGTTGCACCCCGGGTACTGAGGTGTCGGCTACAGAATGGGAAGGTTTCTTTTTTAAAAGTGAGAATTTTGACTGTGCACAAATGGGGCCTGTGACAATTAATGTGGTTAAGCAGAGTAGGATAAGTCGTTTCATGTAATGTGCTAATCGATATAAGGGAATAAATTGGATTGTGTTAAAGGAATGGGATTGTTTTTTACTTTTTAAGTGTGGCCACTACGGCGGTGGTTCGGTTATTGGTAATCTTAAACATCAGGGTACCGTCGGGCAAGGCCAATCGGTGGATGTCTACCGATTCGTCCGGACGGGTTTCCTGTAAGTATTCAACGTCAAGGATGAAGGGAGCCTCGGTGGTCATGTCCTCAGGCAGATTGTCGAAGACCCACTTGATGTACTCAGCATTATTGACATGCTGGGTGTGGTCGAGCATAGAGTGCTTGACCTGCTGATGTTCTACCACCAACTCACCCTCCTCCCCTTTCGGAAAACGGATGCGTCCCAACCGATCGAGACTTGTGGCTTTGTCGGGATGATGTTCGAAGCCTTGAATAATGGAACCCAAGCGTACCACATGGCGGGCGTTGGTATCAATGATTACCCAACTGGTGGTGCCGGCTACGATGACGGTGCCCTCCTTGTCGGTCATTTCAAAGTCACGCCAAGCATATAGGCCATCGGTACCACGAGACCAAGTGCGGACAGTAACCTCCTCGTAATCAACTGGGAGACGGCGCACGTCATAATAAGTACGGCAGAGCACCCAAGCTTTGTGCTGTTGTTGAAGCTGCTGAAAACCAATGCCAAACAACTTAGTGTGGTTGTCGGCAGCCTGCTGAAGCAATCGGGCACATCCCCACGCGGTTAGGGTGTCGTGGTTGTCGCAGATAAAATTGGGAATGGTGTAGGGTAAGGTGTAGTACATTGTCTGGTAAAAGAAGCAAATGATTTATATGAAGCAATAATATATATTGTATCATTATTATTTACATCCTCTCCGGAACGTCGATGCCGAGGATGTGCATAGTGTTCTTAATAGCCTGTGCCACAACGGCGCAGAGCTGCACACGGAAAGTCTTAACAGCGGTATCTTCTTCACGTAGGATGGGGGTGTCCTGATAGAAGCTGTTGAAGTTCTTGGCCAGTTCATATGCGTAGTTGGCTATCATGGCAGGACTATAATTCTCAGCTGCTGAAGCAATGATTCCCGGCATGCTGTGCAGACTTTTGATGACTGCACGCTCTTTCTCATTAAGGGTGGCAATGGCAACAGGTTCTTGGTCGTGGATGCCCTGTTCTTCGGCCTTGCGGACGATGCTACGGATGCGAGCGTGGGTATACTGGATGAAGGGGCCGGTATTGCCATTGAAGTCGATACTCTCGGCAGGGTTGAACAGCATGTTCTTGACAGGGTCGACTTTGAGGATGAAATATTTGAGGGCACCCAAAGCCAACATATGGTACAGCTCTTTGAGCTGTTGGTCATTCATACCGTCGTTCTTGCCATGCTCGCGGCTCATCTCTTCGGCCGTGGCCTCCATCTCGGTGATGAGGTCGTCAGCATCAACCACGGTACCTTCGCGCGATTTCATCTTGCCGTTTGGCAGCTCCACCATACCATAAGAGAGATGGTAGAGTTTCTCTCCCCAGTCAAAACCCAGTTTGCCAAGCACCAGCTTGAGGACTTTGAAATGATAGTCCTGTTCGTTACCAACAACATAAATAAGTTGTTTGGCATCGAAATCCCGGGTACGCAGTAGGGCGGTACCCAAATCCTGGGTCATATAAACTGATGTGCCATCCTTGCGCAGGAGTAGTTTCTGGTCAAGACCGTCGGCCGTGAGGTCGCACCACACCGAACCGTCCTCCTTGCGGAAGAGTACGCCCATATCCAATCCTTTCTGCACCAGCTCTTTGCCAAGTAAATAAGTATTGGACTCATAATATATTTTATCAAAGCTGACACCCAATCGACTATAGGTCTCATCAAAACCGGCATAAACCCATGAGTTCATCTTATTCCATAAATCACGCACCTCTTGGTCACCCTCTTCCCATCTTTTTAGCATGTGCTGGGCCTCAATCATCAGAGGGGCCTGTTTCTTAGCCTCTTCCTCCTCTATACCCTGCGCCATCAACTGCTTGACTTCCTCTTTGTAATGCTTGTCAAATTCGACATAGTACTTGCCCACTAAATGGTCACCCTTCATGCCTGAGCTCTCAGGAGTCTCGCCATTGCCATACTTTAGCCATGCCAACATGGATTTACAAATATGGATGCCACGGTCATTGACCAAGTTGACCTTCTTGACGTTGGCACCATTAGCAGCAAGCAACTCACTCACCGACCAACCCAGTAGGTTGTTGCGGATATGGCCGAGATGGAGAGGCTTGTTGGTGTTGGGGGAAGAATATTCCACCACGATGGGTTTGGCATCTGCAGAAGCAGCTTTAAGTCCATAGTTGGGATTATTGCGATTTTCGCCAATGAAGGCTGCCCAATAACTGTCGGCTATGGCAAAATTGAGGAAACCTTTAATTACATTAAAATCACTCACTTCCGACACTAGTTCTTTAACTGCAGCGCCCAATTCGTTAGCCACCATTTCGGGAGACTTGCGGGCTTGTTTGACATAGGGGAAGACAACTACGGTATAATCACCTGTAAATTCTTTCTTAGTAGTTTGTAGAACCACCGACTCAGGAGTGGCTTCAATATTATATAGATTCTTTAGTGCGGTAGCAACTGCTTGTTGGAGTTTGTTTTCAATCATGGATGTTAGATAAAATATTATTGTTGTTGTCTGAAAAAAAAGTTTTGCAAAAATACATTTTTTTTTTGTATCATCACAAAATTTAGTATATTTGTAACACTTAAATAAAAAAGAGTATAAATCAAAAAGATTTGAAAGTGAAGAAGTTATCTTTATTACTTACAGCGCTTGCACTTCCCTTTTTCTCCTTTGCAAGTGAGGCAGAACTGCAAATGCCCACAGGATTCGCCCAAGATCCTTCTGCTAAAATTCTTTATTGGGGCTTTTTAATCGTAGTCCTTGGACTCCTTTTTGGTTTCTGGCAGTACAACAAGGTACGCAAACTTGGCGCCCATAAGTCGATGTTGGAAATCGGCAACGTCATCTTCAAGACCTGCTCCACCTACCTCAAGCAGCAGGGCAAGTTCCTTATTATCCTTTTTGTCTTTATTGGTGCCGCCATTGCTCTCTATTTCGGAGTGCTCTCGCACATGAGCCTTGGCGCAGTCCTTCTGGTATTGGCATGGACTATCATCGGTATTCTGGGCTCTTACAGTGTTGCTTGGTTCGGTGTCCGCATGAACACCTATGCCAATGCCCGAATGGCTTTTGCCTCCCTGCGTCGCAAGCCCCTCGACCTACTAAACATTCCCCTGCGTGCCGGCATGAGCATTGGCATCGTCCTCATCTGCATCGAGTTGGTGCTGATGCTGGTTATCCTGCTCTTTATGCCTGAGAACTTGGCAGGCAGCTGCTTCATCGGCTTCGCCATCGGTGAGAGCCTTGGAGCAAGTGCCCTTCGTATTGCAGGTGGTATTTTCACCAAGATTGCCGATATAGGAAGCGACCTGATGAAGGTGGTCTTCAAAATTGGCGAGGATGATCCCCGCAACCCCGGCGTTATTGCTGACTGCACTGGCGACAATGCAGGTGATAGCATTGGACCTACAGCCGACGGTTTCGAGACCTATGGTGTTACAGGTGTGGCCTTGGTCAGCTTTATTCTTCTGGCTGTTCCCGATCCTTCCATGCAGGTGAAACTGTTGGCTTGGATTTTCGTCATGCGCATCCTCGGTATCATTGCCTCCGTACTGGCTTACTACATCAATGGAGCCATCTCCAAAGCCCGCTACGGTAGTGCTGACGACCTAAACTTCGAGACCCCTCTTTCGGTATTGGTTTGGATTACTTCCATTCTCTCCATTATTGGTACTTTCTTTGCCTCCTATTTTATGCTCAGCGGCATACCTGGCCAAGAGAACCTCTGGCTTGCCCTGGCAGTTATCATCAGCTGCGGCACCTTGGGCGCAGCCCTTATCCCCGAACTTACCAAACTTTTCACCTCCCCCACCTCCAAGCATGTGCAGGAAGTTGTCAAGGCTTCTGAGCAGGGTGGTGCTTCGCTGAACATCCTCTCCGGTATCGTCGCTGGTAACATGGGCGCATTCTGGACAGGACTGGTCTTCGTCTTCCTTATGGTGTTGGCCTATCTGGCTTCTACTGCCTTCGGCATCGGTGACATCTTTGGCACTTACTATTCTATCTTTGCTTTCGGTCTTGTAGCCTTTGGTATGCTTGGCATGGGTCCTGTCACTATCGCTGTCGACAGCTATGGCCCTGTTACCGACAATGCCCAGTCTGTCTACGAGCTCTCCCTCATCGAGGATGATGTGGAAAAAACCACCAAGGAGGTGAAGGAAGAATTTGGTTTCACTCCTGATTTCGAAAAGGCCAAGCACTACCTCGAGGCCAACGACGGTGCAGGTAATACCTTTAAGGCAACTGCCAAGCCCGTGCTGATTGGTACTGCCGTGGTGGGTGCCACTACCATGATTTTCTCCCTCATTCTGATGATTCAGAAGACCCTTAACATTGAGCCCGAGAATATTCTCAACCTGCTCAACCCCTATTCGCTCATCGGATTCATCTTGGGTGGTTGCGTCATCTACTGGTTCACAGGTGCATCCATGCAGGCTGTCACCACGGGTGCCAACCGTGCTGTTGAGTTCATCAAGGACAATATCCGTTTGGACCCCAACGCTCCTAAGAAGGCCGACACCGCCAAGTCGCAGGAAGTCGTTAAGATTTGCACCCAGTATGCTCAAAAGGGCATGATAAATATCTTCATTGCCATTTTCTGCTTTGCCTTGGCTTTTGCTTGCTTCTCCTCTCCCGAGAGCATCGGAGGTCAGAACGCTGTATGCCTCTTCATCAGCTACCTTATCAGTATTGCCGTTTTCGGCCTCTTCCAAGCCGTCTATATGGCCAATGCCGGTGGTGCATGGGACAATAGCAAGAAAGTTGTTGAGGTGGACATGGATGCCAAGGGTTCTGCCCTACATGCAGCCAGTGTTGTCGGCGACACCGTTGGCGACCCCTTTAAGGACACCTCCTCAGTGGCTCTGAACCCCATCATCAAATTCACCACCCTCTTTGGTGTGCTGGCTATGGAAATTGCCATCAGCGAAGGATTCCGCCATGCAGCTCCTTGGGTAGGTATCATCTTCTTGGTCATCGCTCTCTACTTTGTCTATCGCTCGTTCTACCGCATGCGCATTAAAGACAAAAAATAACACCAATAGGCAAGACCTAATAAATGTTAAATACTAACAAAAGCCTCATTTGTTTGCAGCAAATGGGGCTTTTTTGTGTCATATATAGTGTCACCGAGTGGACAGTTCCTAAATTCCAGTTACAAGTGCAACACTAAGTAGAAAAAAAGAGTACCAAAATTTGGTACTCTCAGGTAAAATGACTACTTTTGTGTTGTCAAATGAAAAGATATAATCACCTTACCAAAGAGCAAAGATACACAATTTC
>JAEEHQ010000033.1 GCA_016280915.1 Bacteroidales bacterium | reverse complement strand
TTCCCGGAAGTGGAAAAATGCCGTCCTGACGCGGTAGCATCTCTGGCAGCGAGGGTTGGCTAGGCCCTCTCCCACCTGCCGGAACTTGAGGGAAAGCCGAAAGGATTCGATGAGGAGATCTTCGACCTGTTGTTTTCTTCGGCGGATTTGCATAATTTTGCTCCAGAAGACAGAATCAAATACCACAACGATATGACAACCGAGAGAGACATACAGAACCAGATAGACTTCGCGATGGACAAAGGTCGCGAGGAAGGATTTGAGGAAGGTATCGAGAAGGGACGGGAAGAGGAGAGAGCCAAGATTATCAAGGCATTGAAAGAGCAGGGTGTGGTGGAGGAGGTCATCCGGAGGGCGCTCAGTAATCTGTAAGGAGAGATAGAACTATCTAAGAATCAGCAAGATAATCAATTCGGGGACCTTGATATCAGGGTCCCCGAATTTCACCAACGACTGTTGTTTTCTTCGGCGGATTTGCATAATTTTGTTCCAGAGGACAAAATCAAGTACCAGAACGACATGACTACGGAAAGGGACATACAGAACCAGATCGACTTCGCGATGGACAAAGGTCGAGAGGAAGAGAGAGTCAAGATTGTCGAGGCCTTGCGGAGACAGGGGGTACCTGAGGCAATAATCGAACAGGCTTTGAAAGACATTAAAGAATAAAATAACCTACATTTTTTTAAGACAACAAGCATATCCAGGTATGCCTGTTGTCTTTGTGTTTACGATTCTTCTGCAGGAATCATGACAATTGATCCTCATCGCCGGGTAGTTATTACGTCATTCCCGGCACGACCGGGAATCGCAGATGCCCGAACATGTCGGGCATGACGAAAGCAGATCTGGCATGACAAGGTTGAGTCGGGCATGACTGAAAGGAAACCGGAAGTATTTGGTGAGTTTATAACAAAAAGCCGGGAAGTCAGCTTTCACTGTGCTTCCCGGCTTTCGGTAAATAATGGTTTATGGATTAACTGGAGGATATTCGTCAGAGGAAGTATCAGTATCCTTTTCCTTGACCATAAAGGTACTCACTGCATTTGCTCGGCTGCCGCCATCTTCGTTCATCCATACTAACTTATTATGGAAACGAATCTGGTAACATTCTCCAGAACCAACTTGCCAACGAGTATGGCACTTATCACTATATCTCCAATAGAAATCTTCTGAATAGGCGTTATGCTCATTCTTCTTGTGAGTAATTCCATTCTCATCAGTGAACTCTGTCCACACAATAGAGAAAGCACTAGGTGTAGATACCCATGATGCTGTTTCCCACATCCACCATACATAACGATCTGGTTTATCCCACGCTGAAGTATGACCAGCATTAGACCATCCTCCATACTTTCCTGTGTTAAGAAGTTTACCGGCAATTATAGGAACATAAACTCCATTAGGCTCAATTGTCAATACTACATAATTATATGCTGTATTGCTAGTATTCACTCGTCCTTCGTAATACAGACGCCCAGAATTGTCGCCAGCCCATCCCGCAACATCAGCCAAAGCTGGGACACGGTAGCCAGCCGGACATGGATCATAAATTGTCTTGGTCTTATCGGCTCTCAATGCATCATACCTTCCTATTCTTGTAAGACGAGCTGCCCATAAATTGAAATATTTATCATCCATGACACTGTTTGCACAGAATGTATTCGGTCTCTTGATTCCATTTGCAACCATTGTAGCTCCAGAGTCAAAACCTGTCTTATCAATTGCCATTGAGACAGGATGGTTTTCTATGTCGTAGAATGGCTTATCAATAGCTCGGAGTTCGTAGAGATTTTCATGGCATTGGAGAGGATCTTTTCTACCGTATTGATAGATAGGTGCATTACCGTCAAATTTCCCTTTCTGTGTTAGAGTGATGGTTCGAGTTTCGTTTGTCTCTTCTTGTTTAAATTCAATTTCGATCTTTCGCGGTCCTACACTAAGGTCACAGAATCCAACAAATGCTCCGATTTTAGCTCCTGTAACACCAGGAATGGCATTATCGACAAGCTTTTTGCCTATAATTGTAGAGGCTTGGGTCTGACCTTCATAAACATGTTGGAATGCATCTCCTGGAGCATTGATACTATCTTCATCAGTTATTTCAGTAATCCAGATATGCCAACTCCAGAGGATATCTGCTCCCTCTTTTACTGCAATCAAAGCATTTCCCTCAACAAGGTTAGACATATCATTCGTTACAGTAAAAGTGACATAATCACCATCCAGACCAACGTTAGTTATAAGTCCTGGTGCATCCTGCCAAATCAACTCGGCTGAAGTTGCAATGGCGTTATTGCGCTTTAGCCATGGATCGGTTATACTGCTACCCGCATGGTTGATAAATGGAGAGAGGAAATGAGACGATACTCGATTGACACCACCCCAGCCTCTGTTGGTAACTCCATCAGGGGGATTGTAAGCAATACTGTCTGCAATCTCTTCGGCGGAACGGTCTATAGTTGGGTTGAATGCTATCGTATTCGTGTCTCCATTCTTGATAGCGTTACCATAGACCATCGGGAACCTGTAGGTACCTCTGGCGTGGACCATGTAGCAGTTGGCGGTGTTTATAGGTTTAGTTATATCGCCAGGATAAGGATTCCCGTTAACATCTACTGTTGAGAGGTCGACGTTATCAGCCGTGGCTGCTTCCTTGAGTTTTCTGTATGTCGGTTTATTGTAAGAAACGGTTGCGTTGAAAGAAAGTTGGGATTCAGGTGCAGCTACAGTGCTGAATACTTCCCAGTCTTGCAGCATGGTCGGTAAGATGCCATAATCATCAGTATCAAGAACACTTTCATTGAAGGTAAACCACTGTTTATCTTCAGCTCCCACCTCCTTGCCGTCAATAGAATACCTTGTTGCTGTCCAGCCCAAAGGAGTCTTATCTCCATTAGCGTTATAGGTGTAGCTGGTGACGGTAATAGGTGCAATTCCTCCCGGAACATCAAAATCTTTATCTTCCTCTACTTCAAATACGGTAGAATCAGGAATCTTGATGGTGAAGTTGTACTTGTGTGTAGGCTGGAAAACGATGTTTTGCTTAACAACTTTGCCATTATCATCTTTGACAACGTTGCCACTACCGTCTAATACTGGTTCATTGAGGGCAACCTTGCGGGTTACATTGTGGGTCACGACCTGGCCATTGATGGTCTCTTTG
>JAEEHQ010000144.1 GCA_016280915.1 Bacteroidales bacterium | reverse complement strand
GTGGAGGACTCGTGGAGGGACGACTTGCTGCGACACCGCGACTTTGAAGGATGGCGGTATTACAGCAGCCGAATGGACGAACGGTTTCCATCGCTATCCTCACCCAACCCCCTTGTCGTGTTCGGTTCTTTCCAGGACTATCTTGGGCGTGACCGCTACGGCAACATCAAACCCAAGAATGAGTGGGTGCACAGCATCAACTGGGACTTAATCGTGCTGGACGAGTATCACTTCGGGGCATGGAACGACAACGCCAAGAGTTTGCTCGACCTTGGCGATGCCGATGCCAAGAGGAGGCAGGCAGAAGAAGACGAGGTGATGCGCGAGGGCGGCATTGACGTGGAGAGCGGCCGCGCATGGGATGACGACGATGTGCCCATTACAGGCAGGCATTATCTCTATCTCAGCGGTACACCGTTCCGCGCCCTTGCCACGGGCGAGTTTATGGAGAACCAGATATTCAACTGGACCTATCAGGATGAGCAGGCTCGGAAAGAGGCCATCGGTGGTCCCTATCTGGAAATGCCCACCATGGTGATGATGACCTATCAGATGCCACAGGACCTCGGAGCCATGATAGAACAGTGGGACATGGACGGCTTCGACCTCAACGAGTTCTTCCGTGCGGAGCCTGCCAAGGGCAAAGAGGATGCCACCTTTGTCCACGAGAAAGCCGTGCAGAAATGGCTCGACATCATCCGCGGCAAAGCATCCATCTTCGGCGACGGCAGCTCGCCTCTCAACGTGCGGCCGGCACTGCCCTTTGAGGACACCCGCCTGCTCGACCTTTGCGCCCACACCATGTGGTTTCTGCCCAATGTGGCCTCGTGCGACGCTATGGAGGCGTTGTTGCACCGTCCGGCCAACGGTTTCTATCAGAACTACACCATCATCAACTGTAGTGGCCCAAAAGCCGGAATCGGTGTGGATGCACTAGGACCGGTACGCAAGGCTATGGGTGACAACCCTCTAACAACACGCACCATCACGCTGACATGCGGCAAGCTGACAACAGGCGTAACTCTGCGGCCTTTGGGCGGATTGCTGATGCTGCGCAACTGCTCGAGTCCCGAGACCTATTTCCAGACGGCCTTCCGTGTGCAGAGTCCATGGACATCCTCCGACAAGGATGATCCCACGAAAAAGACCATCCTGAAGCCGACCTGCTATGTTTTCGACTTTGCCCCTAACCGCGCCCTGCGCGAGGTAGTGACCTACGCCAATCAGTTGGAAGTAGACAGCAACCGCCGCATCACCGACAAAGTCAATGATTTCATCAATTTCCTTCCCATCCTGCAGTTCGACGGCAGCTCGATGAAGCGGGTGGATGCCACCGAGATACTCGACTTTGTGGATAACGGCACCAGCGGCACCCTGCTGGCACGACGCTGGAACAGTGCCCAACTGGTGAATGTGGACAACGCCACCTTGCAACGGGTGCTCGACAATCCCGAAGCCTTGGCCACCATCATGAAGATAGAAGGGTTCCGCGCCTTGGGCAGCGACATTATCGAAAACATCGTCAACCGCGCCGAGAAGATAAAGAAACTGAAGCGCGAGGCTGGGGACAACCCCGACCCCAAGAAGAAAAAGGAACTCACCGCCGAAGAAAAAGAATACCGCAGCAAGCGCCGCGAAGTGCAGGAAAAGCTAATGAAGTTTGCCACCCGCATTCCCATCTTCATGTACCTGACCGACTATCGCGAAGAAAGTCTTGAGGATGTCATCCGTAAGCTGGAGCCATCGCTCTTTGAGCGGGTTACAGGCCTGACTATAGACGACTTCGACCTATTGCTACGCATCGGGGTATTCAATCGCGCCCAGATGAACGATGCTATCCTGAAATTCCGGCGTTACGAAGATGCCTCATTGGCATACACAGGAGTGAACCGCCATGCTGCGGATACCCGTATCGGCTTAATGGACAGCACCGTGCCAATAGAAGCATTGCTGGATTGAGAACGCATTTTTGAGTACATGTTTGCGTTTATGTCGGGGAATTTGTGTAATTTTGCAGACCGAACGACATAACGAAACATCATGACGAAAAACGAAACCAAACAGAAGCTGACGGGGGTGTATCGCTCTCCGCTGGGCGACATCGTGCTTACCAGTAATGGCACGGCGTTGACGGGGTTACGGTTTGCTGAAGCCACAAACGAAGAGCCAGCTCAGAACATCCCGCCCTTGGCGGATGCATGTCGTTGGCTCTACCTTTATTTCAGCAGAGCCAAGCCTGATTTCACCCCTCGGCTTGCCCCACAGGGGACACCTTTCCAGCAGTCGGTATGGCACGAATTGTTCACCCTCCCATACGGGCAGACAGTCTCATACGGGCACATTGCCAAGCGACTATGTTGCCGCTCGGCACAGGCTATAGGTGGTGCCGTAGGACATAACCCCATCGCATTGATTATCCCCTGCCACCGCGTAATTGGTTCCGACGGTCACCTGACTGGCTACGCCTACGGTCTCGACCGAAAGCAGTGGTTGCTGGCGCACGAAGCACAGTCTACAGGCCGGCCTTATGATTCCAAATATCCCTGTAGCGCGTCGTTATAATCCTCGGCGACTTCCTTGAAGAATTCTATATCACAATACTCGGGGTCGAATTCACTTTTCTCGTCCATCTGATACCACTCAAGATTCTCACGCTCTTCTGCTGTAAGTTTCTTTTTTCGAGTCAGCTCAAGCAAGTCGGCATAGCCCCACACACCACCGCAGTCCTCGGGCGGGCATTCTCCGTGCCCGTTGACAAACGTGATGCTCGGCTTCTCCCCTTTATCATACTCGCGGATGCCCTTCACCCACACATCGTGCTCCCAGCTGT
>JAEEHQ010000143.1 GCA_016280915.1 Bacteroidales bacterium | reverse complement strand
TTTCAGCGCTTTTGCCCTTATTTCGGCATCTTTCCGATTGTCAGTCGGTTACAATGCACCGCATTGCTCCCTCCTTCCGCACGGAAATCTGCTCGAAATAAGAACAAAATCGATTGAAAGCAATTTATAGAACCCACCTAACACATTTTCAATATCGTCTTGCCCTTAGAACCGCCGGAGGCTATTTTCTTTAGTGCCTTATTGACATCTTCCAAACTATACACCTCGTCAACAGATGCGGGGATGTGCTTCTCGGCAAACAGCCGCGACACTTGCTGAAGTCCATTACCGTCCTCATGCACAAATATAAAATGATAGTGCTGCTGGTTACGGGCGGCCATAAGGTCGTACTTCATGCCTGCCAATTTGAAAAGCATACGTTTCCAAAATGGCATGTCCATCTTTTTGGCAAATTCGCCATTGGGTAATCCACGGAGCGACACCAGATGGCCGCCACGTTTCAAGATGCTGAACTCTTTTGGCAGTTCGCGTTCCCCAATCGTGTCGATGACGCAATCAATATCATGCAGCGTCTCAGCATAGTCTTCGGTCTTATAATCGATAAAACGGTCAGCTCCCAGACGGATAACCCTGTCACGCTGGCTGGCACTACCATTGGTGATGATTTTCAGCCCTTGGCTTTTGGCAATAGGAATGGCCATCGCGCCGAAACTACCAGTACCGCCAGATATGAAAACAGTATCACCAGCTTTGGCGTGAAGCAGTTCGAGTGCTTGCAGAGCGGTGAGCGCCGTGAGTGGTATCGCCGTGGCTTCCTCGTCGGAAAGATAGTCGGGCACTTTGGCAATAGCATTGTTGCTGACGGCAATATACTCGGCAAAGGCTCCGATGTGGTTTAGCGGCAGGCGGCCATACACCCGATCACCGACGGTGAATCCTTGAATTTCGCTTCCCATCTTTACTATCGTTCCACAGAACTCGTTGCCCATTACCAAAGGCAAGGTGTAGGGGACAATCAGTTTCACCTCGCCGCGAATAATCATGTTGTCGAGCGGGTTAACTCCGGCGGTGCTTACGCGCACCAGAACATCGCTGCGGCCTACTTCGGGCATCGGTACATCGCGGATGACAAGCTTACAGCCTTTTTTGTCGTACTTTTCTAAGATTGCTGCTTTCATTGTTACATATTAGTTTTAGAAAACGACGTGATTCCTTCATTTGCGTTTTTACGATTCTTTCTTGATCTCTCTTATGACCTTGGCAGGGCTTCCTGCCACCACCATATTGGCGGGCACATCCTTGGTGACCACGCTGCCGGCTGCGACAATTGCGTTTTCGCCGATGGTGACACCTGCCAGCACCTTGACGTCAGCGCCCATCCAAGCGTTGCGGCCGATGACGATGGGCTTGGTGAGCAGCGTATGGCGTGTGGCGGGGTCTTCGGGGTGGTACTCGGTGGCCAGCACACAGTGGGGGCCTATGAAGGCACCGTCGCCGATGGTGATGCCACCGATGGCCAACAATGTGCAGCCGAAGTTGAGGAAGCAGTCGTCGCCGAAGCGCACTCCGGAGCCGTAGTTAATGTTGAGGGGCGTGAATACGCGCACGGTGTCGGACACTTGGCTGCGGGTAATCTCACGCAGGCAGTCGCGCACCTCTGCCTCGGTGTGCCAACCGCTGTTCATCTCAGCACAGAGCCGCATGGTGCGCTGCACGTCGGGATACAGTTCGTAGCTGCCGACATATTCCTTGCCGTTCCTCGCTTAATTCAGCAGGCGGCTTTCACCCCATTTGTATTGCGGATAGGCCTTCTTGAGGTCGTTGGCCGAACCGCTAACACCGCTGCCGCCGCTGGTTGCGAAGACACAGATGGTCTTGCCACTGAGGTCGTGGGCTTCTATGAAGGTGTTGATGATTGTCGGTGCGGTGTACCACCAGACGGGGAAACCAATCCAGACGGTGTCGTAGTCGGCCATGTTGGCGCAGGTGCCTTTTATGGCGGGGCGCGATGACTTGTCTTTCATCTCCAACGTCGAGCGCGAGCTCTTGTCGCGCCAGTCGAGGTCGGCGGCGGTGTAGGGCACGGCGGGAACAATCTCGAAGAGGTCGGCATCTTTTTCTTTTGCCAGCTGCTGTGCAGCGCGTTTGGTGGTTCCGGTGGCTGAGAAATAAGCCACAAGTGTACGTTTCATTTCTTTGTTTTCCTTTCTGTTTTGTGCACAGGCCGTGGTGCTGAAAAGCATTGCCACGGTGCAGATAATTATTGATAAACGATTCATATTCAAGAAATTTGAATTAGTTTGTTTGTCTGGTTACGAAATGCAATTATACGTTTTTTTTTGAAAGGGCTAACGAAAAAGTCATTCAATGTTCGCAATCACATGCTTGCGTGTTGCGAGACCGGCCTGTTCGGCATACTCCACGGTGTGGGTGCCGTGTAGTTGGTTGATACGGCTGACGAGCGGTTGGGCATTTTTTTGACGAGGTGTTTTCGTGGTTGAGAATCAAGTCGAGGCAGGCCCGGTCCGGCACCACGGGGTTGGTTGAGGCCAGGATGCCGATTGCCCAACAGTAGTTTTGGGTTACAAAGTCTGACCGAACGCTTTTCCCATTTTAACCCAAAAAGGTCATTAGGGGTTAATTACCCGGAGGGGCGCTTTTTGAAGTAAGAACTAAGAAGTAAGAATTAAGAAGTTTGGACGGCTCCCCTTACTTCATAGTTCTTACTTCTTAGTTCTAAAATACTTCATAGTTCTTAGTTCTTACTTCATAGTTCTAAAAGCCATTTCTCCACTTTGGCTTTGCCTGTGCGGACTTCGTGGCCGTAGATGGAGAAGCCTTTGGTGACGTTGGCATGGGGGAAGGCTTTCTTCACGTCGCTGACGCAGTTGGCCAGGCCGCTGCCCTCGTGGGTGGTGAAGGGGATGACGGTCT
>JAEEHQ010000142.1 GCA_016280915.1 Bacteroidales bacterium | reverse complement strand
GTTCGTCGCAACATAGCCGTGACCATTGTGGCCGGTGAGGTCGTTCTGAGCGAGGTGGATGGTGCTGTTGTGGTGCTGCGCAGTGCCGGCAAGAGCAACAGCGACCAGGACCGCGCCGTATGGAACGGCGGCAGCGTGAGCATAGACCTCAGCGCTCTCGACTTTACCGACGGGGGTAGCGGCTGGTCTGCTGACAGCGACGGCAATGTCGCCCTCCACTTGAAGAAAGGGCAGTTCCTGACCATTCCCGTGACCCCCTTTGACGAGAACCCGGCGATGGGCAACGGCTCTGACGTGTCCGGTACGCGCAGGGGGCTGACCTTGAGTGTCGAGCTTGCCACCCGCAACTGCGTGCGGGCCGACGCGGTAGTCGCCGAATGTCTGTACAGTGGCATCGGTTTCCAGTTCAAGGCCAACGGCATGACATTCTCCAGCGACTCAGAGAGCTTGAGTTGTGACTATAAAGAAGACACGCGTGTGCGCATCGACATGGTGATAGAAGGCACACAGACCGAGTACACCTGGACCGATGACCAAGGCGTGGAGCAGCACGGGCTCGAAGCGTTGATGCTGGTATATATCGACGGAGTATATCAAGGGTTGCGCCTAATCACTACCAGCACTTCGTTCAGGCAGAGTGTGGCGCAGCCCATCACCATCGGCAGTGCCGAATGTGACGTTGACCTGTACTGCGTGCGAATGTACCGCAGCACCCTCGACCGCAGGGGCATAGTGCAGAACTATGCATACGACACCCCAAAGGTTGCCGACAAGATCGCCATCGCCAAGCGCAACGACGTTCTCGACAGCAACCTTGAGGTGAGCTATCCCAAGCTGATAGCCGCCCGCCCTGAACTTGCCGTACTTGTGCTGCAGGCCGAGGCCATGCCCACGAGCAAGACCGCCATACCGTTGCAGACCAGCAACTACACCAACCCCCAGAATCCCGATGACTTTGAAGCTGGCAATGCGTCGTTCACGTCCAGCGACGACACCTTCAAATGCCAGGGCACAAGTTCGATGAACTATCCAGTTCCATTCAGGAATCTCGACCTCAGTTTTAACAATGTGACGGTGGGTGGCGCAAGCCGTGCCGGCTGGCGTATGTATGCAAGTGAGCCGTTGAGCAACGACTGGACCGCCAAGAAAGACTATGCCAGCAGCGAGATGGCCAACAACGTGATATTCTCGATGCTGTATAACAAGATGTGTGTCGCCCTCGGAGGGGACTTTGACACGCTGACCGAGGCACAACGTGCCCAATACCAGGTGCGGCAGCAGTTGAGTGACGTGACTTACCGTCAGAGCCTGATGGCGGTGCCGATATTCGTGTTCCGTTACTGGGACAACACTTATTACCCGATAGGCATGTTCAACTTGATAACAAACAAGAACAACGAGAAGGTGCTTGGCTTTGAGGGCGCCTACACCTGGGAACGTAGCGGTGCTCAGGCCTGGGAGATCCGCGACAACAACGTGATGTGGGACACCGTGTTCAACGCCATGAGCTGGGACAGCGAGCATAACACCGAGGTCAATGACATTTACAACTATTACGAGGCCCGATACCCGAAGAGCATAAAAGAGAACGGCGCGAAGCGTGACTTCGGCCATGCCGAGAACGCAGGTCAAACCGAGACAGTACAAGCCGAAACTGCCGGTCTGCTTCGCCTTCACAACTGGCTGGTGAGCACCAACCAGAAACTCGCCACCGGCGGTCTGCTTTCCACCCCCTACACTGACAGCAAGGGTGTGACCTATGCCTACGACACAGCGGCATACCGCCTTGCCAAGTTCATCAGCGAGGCCGGTGACTACATCAGTGTTGACCACTGGATCGTGTATCTGATATGGATGCTTGTGAACCACATGATGGACAATGGCAGCAAGAACCTTGGCTTATGCACCTATAACGGCAGCTTGTGGCGTCCGTTGGCACGCGATACTGACAGCGGTGCGGGCATTGGCAACACCGGCCGCCTCGAGTTCCCGTTCTGGCTTGGATTGTCAGATTACATCGTGAACGGTCGGTTCGTGTATGACCAGCCGAGTCAGCCAGCAGGGTCGAGCACTGTGTTCAATGGTCAACGTGGAGCCATCTGGGTGAACCTGAAAGACGGCTTTGACGACCGCATCCAGGCGATTGCCAAGATGCTTTATGACAAGAGCAGGGATAGTGGATTCAGCGGTCCCGAATTGATTGCATGGTTTGAGCAGCACCAAGGCGCATGGTGCGAGGCACTTTATAACTACGGTATGAAGCAGTACCAGGGCGGCACCCCTTACAGCCGCTGGATCGAGAGCGGCCTTGGGGACAAAAAGAACCAGCGTCGTTACTGGCTTGCCAACTCATTCAGGTACTGGGGCAGCCGCTGGGCCTTGGGCAGTGAGGGCCGCCGCATCACGTGGCGCACCTGGGGCTATGGCTGCGACCTCACCATCAAACCCTATATGCCGATGTGGGTCTGCCTGGGTCTGGGCAACTATCAGTACGGCGACACCGTGCGCTACCGCTGCCTTGACCCCGAGACCGGTGTCAGGGTTGTCAACAGCGAGGTGCAGCATGGCATGGTCATCGAGCGCAACGACAACGTGACCTACCTGTTTGACGGCGACCTGTTGACTGACATCGGCGAGCTTTACAAATATGGCGACATCGGTGACATCGACCTCGGCGTTGCCGTGAAGTTGCGCTCGTTGCTCATGGGCAGCAATGCCGACCGCCAGACGCGGCAGTGGGTCAACACCAAGCTCACCGAGCTCAACGTGACCAACGCCGTGAGCCTTGAGCTCATCGACCTCACCAACTGCGAAGGTCTGGGCAGCAAGAGCAACGGTGTGTTCACTCTTGACCTGAGCAAGCAGGAGCAGCTTCGCGAGCTGTACCTTTGGGGCAGTGGCGTGACCGGTGTCACTCTGCCCAAGACCACGACCTTGACGACGCTCGTGTTCGGCAGGAACCTCAAGACCCTGCGTTTGATTGACTGTGTGAGCGTCGAGACGCTGGAGCTGGAGGGCTACGGATCGCTGGAGAGCATCATCGTGCAGAATACTCCGATTGTTGACACCCTTGCCGTCGTGCGTGGTGTCCATGCCAGCGCTCCCGGTCAGTTGCGCGAGGTGAGGATTGACAACGTGGACTGGCGTCTTAATGGCACCGACGGCCTCGGTCTGCTTGACGCACTCGCCGCCCTTGGTGCCAATTGCCGTCTAAGCGGCACCATCACCCTGACCGGTGCCAGTGTCAGCTTCGAGCG
>JAEEHQ010000141.1 GCA_016280915.1 Bacteroidales bacterium | reverse complement strand
GTTGAGGCCCGTGAAGCTGATGCTATTGGTGTGGACAAGCTGGCTGGCGATGATGTTGCCAGAGGGTGTACGGCAGATGACACGGTAGTCGCCATAGTCAGGACCGTGCCAGGTGACCTGGGCAGAGGCCATGGAGACATGGGTGGCACGCACGCCGGCAGGACGTGGACAGGAGATATAGTTGATGCTGATATCATCAACAGCACCAGGTCCTCCCACAAAGGTACCCTCGAGCGAGGCGGTGTTTTGATTGAACCAGTAGAAGGCTAAGCGGTGGACGCCGGTGAGGGTGTCGAGGATAGCAGAATAGGTGTTCCAGTTGGTGCTGAGGCGGACGAAGGTAAGGTAAGTCATGTCCTGTACGTTGCCCCAAGGAGTCTCAAGGTTGAGGCTGGAGGGCAAAACCTCGACATTGGGGTCGACAAGGAAGACCATCAGGCCGTCATAGCCGGCAGAGGTGGTGCCGCCCGCTTTGGCACGGAAGGTGAGCAAGTAGCTGGAATCGACAGTGCCGAAGTCGAAGTCGCGGTAGGCGGTGGCGTTGACCACCTCGGTGTTGCGGGTAGCATAGGTGGCACCCGAGTCGGGCGAGACGAACATGGCGTAGCTTCCTGTGGCATCGAAGCCATTGGTGCCATTGCCAGCAGCGGTGTCACGGTACCAGTTGATAGTGGAGTTGGAGACGGTCTGCCAGTTGTCCCATTCAGCCCCTGACTCGAAGTCGTAGAAATAAGGCACCGAGGCGGGATTTTGGAACGTGGTGAAACTGCCTGGGATACGCGACCACTGAGAGGTGTCGCCAGCTGCACAGATGCTGCGCACGTAGTATTGGTAGGTAGTGGAGGGAATGAGTCCGGTGGCGGAATATGGGCTGGAGGTAGTGGTGACACGAGTACCAGTGCCGAGCACAAAGCCTAAAGGACCGTACTCAATTTGAGCACCGAGGGGAGTATTACGCTCATTCCAAGTAAGAGTGGCGGAAGTGGCGGAGAGTGGTGTGGCGGAGAGACGGTTTGGACGCTGGCAGTCGGGAATGAGCTCAAGGGCTATGCTGTCGATATAGACGGAGTTGTAATAGACCGTGTATCCACCAGAGGTGGAAGGACGGACCACAGAGACGAAGGTGATATATTTGCCAAGACCAGCAGCAGTGTCGAAGGAGACCTCATAGAGCATGGGTTCGGCAGTGACTTGGATAGTGTCGATGGGCGAGAAAGTGGCAAGGTCACCCTGCGTGGAGCAGACACCTACAACAAGTTGATGCGAATAGGAGGTAGAATTGGTGTTGTTAGCCCAAGCACGGAAGACGGTCTGGACAAGGTTGATGGGATAGGAGACTGAGTCGAGCTCGGGGAGCGAAGCATAGGTGGGTGCACCACTATAATAGGTATACATATATAATGTCTGACCCGTGATATTGCCCAAGTCGTCGGCAATATTAACGATGTAGGGATAGCTGCTGTAGCCACCCATGCCCCAGCAGTTGGGACGGGCACCCGTGCCAGCACCCCAGCCGGAGAAGTTCTGGCTATAGGGGAGGGAGTCGATGATGCCGCAGGCAGTGGCAAAGGTGGTGACGAAGGACCAGTTGGAGGTGTCAGAAGAGCCACAGAGGCCACGGATGTAAACATCGTAGGAACTGGAGTGTCTGAGGCCGTAGAGGTTGACACTGTCGGTAGAGCTGGTGAGGGTAATGCCATCGCCGTGGGCAAAGCCCGAGGGGCCATACTCAATTATGAAATAGTTGGCAGCAGTGTCGCTCCAATGGACGGTGGCAGTGGAAGTGGTAATCGAGTTAACGGTGACATCGGTGGGACGGGGACAGCTGGGTATGTGGCTGACCTCAATATCGTCAATGTACATATAGCTGGTGGCGTTGGAAGTGGCCAAGGCGATATACTGGCCGTCGCCGCTATAGGAGCTGAGAGGCACCTCGAACATCTCCCAACTGTTGACATCAGTGGGACTGACAGTGGTGATGAGGGAGAAGGTGGTGAAGTCGTTGGGGTCGGTCATGACACCCACCTGGATGGTATAAGAGGCAGAGGTCTTGTAAGCGGCAAAGCTGACCTGCAAGGTGTCGATGGGAGCAGCGATGGCAGGAAGCGCCAGATAGGAATAGTAGCTACTGCTGCTGTAGAAATAGATAGAGTTGTTGCCACTATAGCCGCGAGAGGTATAGAGGTATGGATAGTTGGTGTAAGAATAGTTCGTGCCGCGATGCCAGCATTCAACTATGCCGGAACCCGTAGTGGACGGGGCGGTGAAGTTCTCGAAATTCTCGGTGAAGGGGAGCACTGAGACAGGCACACAGGAGGTAGTGGCCTCGGCAGTGGCAAAAATGCTGTCGCCTCCACAGTCGGGGGTTACGCGGAATTGGTATTCGGTTTCAGGTGTCAGGCCGGAGAAGATGTAACTGGTGGAGCCGGTGGCAGTGGCCACATTGGTCCATCCGGCATCGCTGGCAATGCGGTAATCGACATTCCAAGCAGTCTCGCTGATGCCGGCGGCCCAACGAAGCACCACGGTGTCGGAGGTCACCCGTTCGACAAAGAGGTTGGGCGCAACACAGGTGGCGGTGGAATCACAGGGCATGACAAAGCTGACATTGGGGCGGTAGGTGCTGGTGCTGTGGTTGCCCGACATGGAAGAAGAAATACCAGAAACGGTGAAGGCTGTGTTGTCGCGATAGCAATAGATGCTACGGTTGGAACCGGCATTGGTGGCATAGCCAGAGAAGCCCGAGGAGTAGTGTGTTGCACCGGCAGGCTGATTGACAAAGGTGGTAAGCACAAGGTTAGAAACGCCATCCCAGAAGAAGGGAGTGTCGAAGGTGTATTCCACCACACCTATATGCGAAGTGGGACGAATGCCGGAGTAGACCTGCGTCATGCTGCCCGTAAGGGGAGCGAAGGTGCTAAAGGTGCTATTGGTAGTGTGACCCAGGAAGACGACCAACTCTTTCTCATAGGAACCCGCAGAATTCCAATGATAGGTAATGCCGCGGATGGGACCAGCCGAGAGCCCCATGGCGGTGAGTTCACTGGCGGTATAGATGCTCTGACTGAAGGTATTGCCCCAGCTGGAATAGCAGGGAAGGTAGGTGGTGG
>JAEEHQ010000140.1 GCA_016280915.1 Bacteroidales bacterium | reverse complement strand
TATTATTCTCCTAAAAAGCAATAAAACAACAAAATACGATACTGTTAGGAACACGACATTCTAACTCCCAACGTCCGACGAGTGACAGTAGTCGTCCAAAATCCCACCCCAAATGGCCTCCAAAACCCTCCGATGACCCCACTTTATGATGCTTTTCCCCCTACGAGGTACCCATCTGAGCGTATTTGTATCTCAACATCCCGACTCCGTATGCAGCTGAAAGAGGTGCTGTCCTAACTCAGGTATCACCAGCTAGTGCCGTCGGTAACGAATTTCTTTGGGCGCTCACAAGCCTTGTAGGGAAGAAGGGCAAGTAAGATGACCCGTTCTTCCAATAGACAGTTCTTCCAATTAAAAAATGGCATACCAAATCCCTTTTATATTATATATAACTAATTAATATATAATTAATTATATAGATAATTAGAGAAGTTGGAATACCCAAAAAACGAATTGTCCAAACTGTCTATTGGAAGATAATGTTAAAATTCATGTTTTATTTTTCTCCTAAAAAGCAAAAACACAATGAAATACGATATTAACAATAAGACCGCTCCCAAGATGCCGACCCTCGGCAAAGGGACAGAATGCATTCAAATTATCCCCTCCCAAGCCTCAAAAGACATGCACGAACCCCTCGTTCTGACGCTTTTCTCTGTCCGGGAAACATTGGTTCGTGTTTCTGACTTTTTGTGTCCGGACCTCATTTGGAAGGTGACTTTTGGCCAAAAGGCCATTTGGATGGCCGAAAGTGAGGGCAAAAAGAGTCAATTGTCCTAGCTCGTATAGGCATCTGTCACAACTTCCGCAAGCATGATGGCAAAGAGCAGGGAAGTTTCGTCAGGCGGCACCATTAGGGTAGGGCAGGGAATTGTGGTTTATAGGTAAGTCCGCCCTATGTTCGCTTGCCGACGGACGAACGACGAAGGAACGACGAAGGAACAACGGAGCGAAAAAGAAAACAGGGCACTCATTATGTGTGAGTGTCCTGCTATTAGGTTTATAAACGTCGAGATGGGTTAGGCACCGATCTTGGCGGTATAAGCGGCGGCGTCGAGGAGGCCGTCGATGTCGGCCATGTTGGCGGGTTTGATCTTGATGATCCAGCCTTCGCCGTAGGGGTCGTTGTTGATGGAGCTGGCCTCTTCGAGAGCGGTGTTGAACTCAACGACTTCGGAGGTGACGGGCATGAGAAGGTCGGCAACGGTCTTGACGGCTTCGAGGCTACCGAAAGCCTCGCCGGCCTCGATGGTCTCGCCTTCGCAATCTACGTCGACGAAAACGATGTCGCCCAATTCGTGCTGAGCATAGTCGGTGATGCCAACATAAGCAAATTCGCCTTCAACTCTTACCCATTCGTCGTCCTGGGTGTACTTTAAATTCTGAGGAATGTTCATTGTGTTACTTAATTAAGTGTTATATTAATGTGTCAAAAAATTTTCTGCAAAAGTACACATTTTAGTTCAATCAGCAAAAAAAAAGTTGGTATGTTGGATTTTTTTTATACTTTTGCACCATCAGAAATCGTCCGCGATTGTGGTGTTTGACTAATTTAAATGCTCTTAATCAGGACGTTCCATTAAAATTTTTATGGGTAAATAAATTTCAAATATCATCATAGCACATATTATATATGTATAGTAAAGCCGAATTGGAAGCTAAGGCGCAGGTAGAGCTCATCAATATTGCCAAAGAATTGGGCATTGCAGGAGCCGCCGCGCTGAATCCTCAAGACCTTATCTACAGAATCATCGCCCTGCAGTCGGAGAACCCCAAGGCCCTGACCAAGGAGCAGGAGCAGTTGCAGAAAGAGAAGCCCGCCGCACCCCGCCAGAAGCGTGCACGCATCAAGCCCAAGCTGTTGGCCGAGTCGTCGATGAATAATCCCGAGCTGCACAAGCGTGGCAATAAGGCGCAGGAGGTTAAATCTACCCACAACACCGTGGTTAATAAAGACATCATTACGCCCATCGACCTTGACTCGCTGGGAATAGATATAGCCGACTTGGAGATACCGGCCATTCCCGACGTGCCCGACGTGGTGAGTCCTTCGGGCCACCTGATTCGCCGTGGCGAGGTGGCTCAGCAGCCCGAGCTGCCCCTTGGTGCCGGGACGGAGGCCGCCACGCAGCCTGTTGCCGAAGCCGAGCCTCAACCCAAGAAGAAACGCGGCCGCCCCAAGAAGTCAGAGACCAAGGCTGCAGAGACCAAGGCAACGGTTGGCGGTAGTGCGGCCAAGAAGAAGGCTGCGGCCAACGAGAGCGCCACGCAGGAGGATTCCGCTCGCGCCATGACGACCCAGCCGGAGCCCCCCGCCGTGGAGGCCGAGCCGACACCCCAAGAAACCGAGCGTGAGCCAGAGGTGGCCACCCGCCGCAAGCGTCGCGAGCATATTCATGCCGGTGCACAGCCCGTTGCCTCGTCGCGTCAGGAGGAGGCGGAAGCTGACCGAGAGGTAGGCGACGACGCCGAACCTAAGGCTCCCGAGACGGGCAAGGAGGCCCCCGAGACGGGCAAGAAGGTGTGGCAGAAGAAATTTGACCGCAAGCATAAGAACAACAACGCCAACCCCGACGGCGAGAGCGAAGGATTCAGACCTGCCAAGCCGCTCTATCCGTTTGAGACGGAAGGAGTGGTGGAAGTGGAAGGAGTGTTGGAACTGGCACCGGACGGCTACGGTTTTTTGCGTTCGAGCGACTACAACTACTTGGCTTCGCCCGACGATGTGTATGTGTCGGTGCAGATGGTGCACAACTATGGCCTCAAGACGGGCGACACCGTGGAGGGGACTGTGCGTCCGCCCAAGGAGAACGACCGTTATTTTATCCTGGTGAAGATTAACGAAATCAACGGCCTGTCGCCGGATCGCATCCGCGACCGTGTGCCGTTTGAGTCGCTCACCCCGCTTTTTCCGGATGAGAAATTCAAGCTGACGGGACATCCCGCAGAGACCCGTTCCACCCGCATCATAGATATGTTCACCCCCATAGGAAAGGGTCAGCGTGGTTTGATAGTGGCACAGCCCAAGACGGGTAAGACCACCCTGCTGAAGGAGGTGGCCAACGCCATAGCCTATAATCACCCTGAGGTGTACCTGATGGTGCTGCTGATAGACGAGCGTCCTGAGGAGGTTACCGACATGCAGCGCAGCGTCAAGGCCGAGGTGATCGCATCGACCTTTGATGAGCCTGCCGACCGCCACGTGAGGATTGCCAATATCGTGCTGGAGAAGGCCAAGCGACTGACCGAGTGCGGTCATGATGTGGTGATAGTGCTCGACTCCATCACCCGTCTGGCTCGCGCCTACAACACGGTGCAGCCCGCATCGGGCAAGGTACTCTCGGGTGGTGTGGAGGCCAACGCGCTGCAGAAACCCAAACGTTTCTTTGGTGCGGCCCGCAATATAGAGGGAGGCGGCTCCCTCACCATCATCGCCACCGCGCTGACCGAGACGGGCAGCAAGATGGATGATGTGATTTTTGAGGAGTTTAAGGGCACGGGCAACATGGAGCTGCAGTTGGACCGCAAGCTGTCCAACAAGCGTATTTATCCGGCTATCGACCTGGCAGCCTCCAGCACCCGCCGCGACGACCTGCTGGTGCCGAAGAACATGCTCACCCGCATCCTGGCCCTGCGCAACCTGCTCACCGACATGACCCCCCTCGAGGCAATGGATTTCCTCCTCAAGAATATGGCTCCTACGCATAGCAATGAGGAGTTCCTGTTTACGATGGATAAGTGATAGGAATAAACGGAATAACCGGATTGGCCGGATAATCCGGATTGACCAGAGAAATCGGAATGATTGGAGTGATCTGATTATTCCGATTATTCTTTTTTATGAAGGGCCACTATTCCCGTTTGAGGACGATGCGGAAGACGGTTCCCTGGCCCTCGACGGAGTATTTGACAAAGATGCGTCCTTTGTGGTACTGGTTGATGATGCGTTTGGCCAAGGAAAGTCCGAGTCCCCAGCCACGTTGTTTGGTGGTGAAGCCTGAGTCGAAGACCCTGCGTTGGACGGATGGGGACATGCCTTTGCCGGTGTCGGCCAGGTCGACATAGACGTTGTGGCTGTCGGAGGAGACGATGACGGTGAAGGTGCCTTTGCCGTCCATGGCATCGATGGCGTTCTTGCAGATGTTTTCTATCACCCATTGGAAGAGGTAGGCGTTGAGGGGAACCTTGATGTCTTCTTCGGGGTAGTTGGTGACGAATTTTATTTTGCGCGAGACGCGGGTTTGCAGGTAGTTGATGGCCTCCTGGATGGTGGCACAAACGTTTTCGGGCTGAAGTTCGGGCACCGACCCGATTTTGGAGAAACGATGGGTGATGGTCTCCAGCCGGTTGATGTCCTTGTTCACCTCGGCGGCATAGGCGGCATCGAAGGTCTTGCCCTCGAGATATTGGGTCCATGCCAAAAGCGAAGAGATGGGGGTGCCGAGCTGGTGGGCCGTTTCTTTGGCCATGCCCACCCAGATGCGGTTCTGCTCCATGCTGCGGGCAGTTTGGATGAGGTAGTAGGTGACCAGAATCAGCACCACGAAGACGAAGATGTAGAGCAGCGGCACCCAGCGGAGCCATTTGAGCAGGGGGGTGTTTTCGTAATAGAGATAGGCACGTTTGTTGTTGGCCAGGCGGAATTCGATGGGTTCGTTGGCCTCGGCCATGTCGCAGAGCTTTTCAGACAGTTTTTCGGCGGTGTTGAACTCGTTGTAAGGGATGTTGCCGCTGCCTAGCACCTCGCCTTGCAGGCTGTCGACAATCAGCACGGGGACGAAGACGGAGTTGTTGGTGATTTCGTTGAGGAGGGATTTGTTGAAGCCGTCAAGCACGGCGCGGAGCTCGGTGTAGACGCGCGACTCCTGGTAGTAGAGAGTCATGGGCATGCCCCAGATGCGGTAATGGAAAGGTTCGTTGTGGGAGAAATCTTTCAACAGTTGTCCCTCTAATTTCTGGCCGGCCAGCTCGCTGGGTACGGTGATGATGGAGTCGCTGTTGGTGATGATGATAGCGGTTTCGCTGCTGTCGACGATATAGCGCACATAGTCGAGGCTGAAGTCGGCATCGGAGTTCTCGCTCATACGGTCGAAGGAGCGGAGGATGTTGGTGTACATCTCCATCTTGCGGTGCTCGTCAAGCGCCACATGGGCGAAAAAGGTTTCGGAGTAGTTGACCAGCTGGGCTTTCTGGCTGATGGCATTGGCCCAAAGCCTGACTTTCTCCTCCTCCGACTTGCGGATTTGGGAGGAGAGATTATATATTTCGAAGAGTGCGAAGCCCGCAAGGAGTATCGTGATGGCCAGTATAATCCACTTTGCTTTCTTCATAGCCGTTACTTTTCTTTTTAGCAATCATTAACGCAGGAATGCCACTTTTATTGTGGGGTTGGTTTTAGAAGCTGTTTAAATCTGATTGATGAATTTTATTAATGATTATCCGCAATTCGCCGAAACGCCCCATCGGGGCAACGAGATAATAGCCCAAGGCAACATAATTGAAACAATTTTTTTATTTACTTGAAATTTACTCCGCATTTATGGCAATTTACTTTCTTCTGCTTTAGCAGCATGTGTTTTGCGCCTAAAGGCGAAATCAGGAAATACGGAGTAAATTAACGAGTAAATTAGGAGTAAATTTTTTGCGCGGTGAATGAAGAAAATTAATTTGAATGATTTTGAGGGATCTCCTTGCGGAGCAGGTGTGGTTAATGTGGCACGCTGCGCGTGGATGTTGAACATAATTGAAACAAATTTATTGTTTACTTGAAATTTACTCCGCATTTATGGCAATTTACTTTCTTCTGCTTTAGCAGCATGTGTTTTGCGCCTAAAGGCGAAATCAGGAAATACGGAGTAAAATAACGAGTAAATTAGGAGTAAATTTTTTGCGCGGTGAGAGCAGATAAGGTGAAAGCAGATAATTAGTAATATTAAATTTAAACAGCTTCTTATAATATGTGGGAAAAAAGTTGTATCTTTGCATCCATAAAAAAATGAACCTTTCCATCGGTTGGCAACTACTCTTGACTATGACACATCGATTTACGGCACAGATTATACAAAATGAGGGTATGGATGCTGCTTATGTGGTTGTGCCTGTTGACATTCGGGCGTGCTATGGTGTGGGACGGCTGAAGGTTGAGGCACTTTTTGATGGGGAGCATTACAGCGGGAGTGTTGTCAATATGGGAGTGCGTGATGGCGAGGGCAATATTTGTTATATCATCGGTATCACGAAGGCTATTCGTAAAAAAATTGGTAAGTCTTTTGGCGATTGGGTAGAGGTTGAACTTACTCCGATTATTTTGAAAAAAACGCTCAACGCCACAGAGAAACAGATGGCAAAAAGACTGAAATGAGATTGTAATTTCCCCACCTATAGAATCTATCGCAATATGACTAAAGCATTATTTATCAATGGAAGTCCCCGCAAGAACGCAAATACCGCCCAATTGCTGAAGCGGGCCATGGAGGGCGCCACCGAAGCAGGTGCCACCGTGGAAATGGTGAATCTTTATGAGCGCTCACTCAATTACAAGGGGTGTATGAGTTGTTTTGCCTGCAAGGTGAAAGGCGGGCGCAAAGGTGTATGTTCTTTCCCCGACGATTTGAAACCGATCATGGAAAAAGCTGTTGATGCTGATGTGTTAGTGTGTGGGTCGCCGATTTATTGTGGCTATCCCTCTGCTGGGCTCCGCGCTTTTATGGAGCGATTGATTTTTCCGGCTGTCAACTACTCCGATTTTGGCCATCCCGTCATCAACAAGCCCAAACGCTCCGCCACCATTTTCACCATGAACTGCCCCAACATGCAGATATATAAGGATAACGCCTATGACATACTGATGGACACCAACGCACAACAACTTGGAATGTTCGGTCCCACGGAGATACTCTACTCTTTCGACACCTATCAGTTTGGTGATTACAGCCGTTATGATACCGCCATGCTCGATGAGGGACGCAAGGCCGAGGTGCGGCGCACTCAGTTTCCACAAGACCTTGAGCGTGCATACGAGTTGGGCAAACGGTTGGTGATAGGGTAGGACATTTCGATACGGATAGTTTCGAGATTTATATCTAATCGAAAGGCCACTACTATTTAATTGCATATAATTAAAGTCTCAAATTCAAAATACGCAATTTACAAATTCTCTATCTATATACATACTTAAAATTAAAACTATGAGAACAAGTTTATTAATCCTTTCTGCTTTTAGTATGGCACTTGCTGCATGCGGAGGCAATGCTCAGCAGGCCGAAACGAATGATTCAGTTAATTCAAAACCAGTTCCTGGAACCGATGGTGACAAGTATGTGCCCATGGATCAGCGCACGGGCGACACGGCCATTGTCTATTTCACCCGCGACCTCTCTGCCAATGGTCTGATTAAGGCTTACGAGCAGGTGAACGGCAACATCACAGGCAAAGTGGGGGTGAAGCTCCACACCGGCGAGAAAAACGGCCCCAACATCATCCCGAGCGAATGGGTCAAAGCGCTGATGAAAAAAGACCTGAAGGATGCCTCCATCATCGAGACCAACACCTATTATGAAGGCGACCGCTACACGACCGAGAAACATCGTGAAACCCTCAAGGTCAACGGTTGGACTTTTGCCCCTGTTGACATTATGGATGAGGAAGACACGGTGACCCTGCCTGTTGTGGGCGGCAAGTGGTTCACCCGCATGAGCATGGGCAGCCATATCACTAATTACAACAGCCTCGTTGCCCTCACCCATTTCAAAGGCCATACCCAAGGTGGTTTTGGCGGCAGCAACAAGAACATCGGCATTGGATGTGCTGATGGCCGTGTGGGCAAGGCCTGGATTCACACCACCCCTGGTCAGCCCGACCAATGGGACATTGCCACCGAAGAGTTTATGGAACGTATGACCGAGAGCACCAAGGCCACTATCGACCACTTTGGCAAGAATATCTGTTATGTCAATGTTATGCGCAATATGTCTGTTTCGTGCGATTGCGAAGGTGTCAACGCGGCTCCTGTTGTTACGCCTAATGTGGGCATACTTTCTTCCACCGACATCTTGGCCATCGACCAGGCCTGCATCGACATTGTTTATGCCATGACAGAGTCGGAGCATCACGATTTGGTAGAGCGCATCGAGAGCCGTCATGGCCTGCGCCAGCTCAGCTATATGAAGGAATTGGGCATGGGACATGATGTCTATATACTCATCGACCTCGACAATGGCGGCAAACGCATCACCGCTGCCGATGCCGCCAAGAATCTGAAACCCTTTGTGCAAGGCAAATAACCCATTGCAATTCTGAAGCGAAATAATGAAGAAAGTATTGATTATCTGTGGGAGCCCACGCGTTAATGGCAACAGCGACCTGCTGGCAGCCCAGTTTGCCAAAGGGGCTCAAGAGGCCGGCCATCAGGTGCGGACGGTTTATGTGCGCCAACTGAAGATGAACTACTGTCATGGTTGCATGGCTTGTCTGCCTGATGCCATGTCCTGTATACAACATGACGATCTAAACGCCCTGCTGCCTTGGATGATGGATGCCGATGTTGTTTGTTTCGCCACCCCAGTCTACTACTACAGCATCACGGCTCAGATGAAGACCTTTATCGACCGCATGAATCCGCTCTACGGCCATTGGCGCGACAAGGAGGTCTATTATATGGTCACCGCTGCTGAGGAAGACCATGCCCAGCTTGACCGCGCCATGGATGCTCTCCAGGGCTTTGTCGACTGTTTTGAGGGCATGGTGGTGAAAGGTCGTATATATGGTGGCGGTGCTACCAACAAGGGCGACATCGTTAGGCTGCCTGCTTATGAAGAGGCCTATGAAATGGGCCGCACAATCTGACTTCACTAATGGAAATAGACATTCTTTTAGAATATACTGACCGCACCCAGCTGCGCCAATGGCTGCAGGACAATCATTCCTCGGCCAAGTGCTGCTGGGTGGCGGCTTACCGTTCGAAAAAGCCTGTCGAAAAAGCGTTGCCCTATCTTCAAATAGTTGAAGAGGCCCTCTGCTTTGGTTGGATAGATTCCACCAACAAACGCCTGCCTGATGGTCGGCTTGCGCAGCGCATATCGCCCCGTCGCAAAGGCAGCCACTGGACAGACCTCAACCGCCAACGGTGTGCCGATTTGCAGTTGCGGGGTCTCATGACACCAGCAGGTATGGCAGCTTTGCAGGCCTCTCTTAAGAATAAAGGTGGGTTCTATAAATTCCACATTTAAAAAACAATAATAAATATGAATGTACTTAAATTTTTCAGCGCTTTTGCCCTTATTTCGGCATCTTTCCGATTGTCAGTCGGTTACAATGCACCGCATTGCTCCCTCCTTCCGCACGGAAATCTGCTCGAAATAAGAACAAAATCGATTGAAAGCAATTTATA
>JAEEHQ010000032.1 GCA_016280915.1 Bacteroidales bacterium | reverse complement strand
TTCAGCGCTTTTGCCCTTATTTCGGCATCTTTCCGATTGTCAGTCGGTTACAATGCACCGCATTGCTCCCTCCTTCCGCACGGAAATCTGCTCGAAATAAGAACAAAATCGATTGAAAGCAATTTATAGAACCCACCTAAACTACTAACGCTATACCGTCAATAAACTATCAACTTCAAAAGATGAAAAAGATATTTTTACTTATGGCTGCCACAGCTGTGCTGGTGGCATGCGGTCCGAGTCGCGAGGAGCGTGTCAACGAGATTTTGGACTTTGAGGATTCGGTGTTTGAGAACGCCATTGGTGCCGACCCTGCCACCGCCGACCAACTTACCGACCTTTATGTGGCTTTTGCCGACAACTATCCTACCGACTCCCTCACACCGCAGTTTCTTATGAAAGGGGCCGAGATGCAGAGCAACGTCATCCACACCGAACGCGCCATCGAGCTCTTCGACCGCGTCATCAACGACTACCCCTACTTCTCTGAGGTGCCGATGTGCTATTTCTTGAAGGGCAATGCTTACGACCTCAACAGCCAGTATGAGGAGGCCAAGGCTGCCTATCAGGTTTTTGTGGACAAGTACCCCGACCATTTTATGGCTGCCGACACCCGCAAGCTTATCCCCTTGGTGGGCATGACACCTGAGGAGATTTTCGAGTATAACCTCAACCGCGCCAACGACACGCTGCTGGCTAATAATGACCCCGCCAACATGGCAGGAAACAAGCAGAAGATTTAAAGAATCGAGCAAAGTGGATTTAATCAACATCCTACCGGATAGTGTGGCCAATCAGATTGCGGCCGGCGAGGTGGTGGACAGGCCTGCCTCGGCCGTAAAGGAGCTGTTGGAGAATGCGTTGGACGCTGGGGCCACCAAGATTCAGCTGATAGTGAAGGATGCCGGCCGCACGCTAATACAGGTGATTGACAACGGCTGCGGCATGAGCGACAGCGATGCCCGAGTCTGCTTTGAACGTCACGCCACCTCTAAGATTCACAAGGCCGACGACCTCTTTGCCATCCACACCATGGGCTTCCGCGGCGAGGCGCTGGCTTCCATCGCTGCCATTGCACAAGTGGAGCTGAAGACCAGGATGCACGAGAATGAGTTGGGAACCCAGGTGATTATCGAAGGGTCAGAAATCAAAGAACAATCCACATGCTCCTGTCCAAACGGAACTTCCATCGCTGTGAAGAATCTTTTCTTCAATGTTCCGGCACGACGTAACTTCCTTAAAAAAGATACTATTGAGCTGAGTCATATAGAGGAAATCTTTAAACGGGTGGCGTTGGTTAATTACGGTATCGACTATACCTTCTACAGCAACGGCAAGTTGCTCTACGACCTGCATGCAGGCAATTTTGCCGAGCGCATCAGCCAGCTCTATGGCACCAGCTACCGCGAACGGCTGTGCCCTATCGACGAGAAAAGCGACATCGTGTCGGTTCATGGCTACGTGTCCAAACCCGAGTATGCAAGGAAGTCGCGCGGAGAGCAGTATCTGTTTGTCAACAACCGTTTCATCAAGCATCCCGCGCTGAGTGCCGCTGTGGAGAAGGCCTATTCCGATGTTATTCCCGACCGCTACTATCCCAGCTATTTCCTGCACTTAGAGGTAGATCCGTCGCGCATGGATGTCAATATCCACCCTACCAAGACCGAGGTGAAGTTTATTGACGAGCATGCGCTCTTTGCCATCTTGCGTGCCGCCACCAAGAAAGCTCTCGGACAGTTCAGCCTTGCCAACGAAATTCAGTTCAACCCTATAGAGGAGGTGGACTTTCCCCCAGCCCCCAAAGGCTATATACCATCCTCCCCAAAGGTCCACTACGACCCAAACTATAATCCCTTTGCCAATTCCACGACTAAAAGTAACACTTCATTAGGCGGGTATCACACTCCTAATACTGAGGTTAATAAGTTCAATTCGTCAAAGTGGACTTCCTTCTTTGATGCCACAGACAAGGAGGACGCTCGTGCGACCCTCCCTTCGTCTGACACACCTGCGGGTTCAACACCCAACCCTCAACAATCCACCAACATAGGACTCCCACAGCGGGAGGAAACCGCACAGCCCCTCTCTGCAAGTCCTTGCATGCAGATTCAAGGTCGATATATTGTGAGTGCTTTGCCGTCGGGCTTACTTCTTGTTGACCAACAGGCAGCCCACGAGCGTGTACTGTTTGAAAAACTCACCAGCAGCAGGCAGACAATAGCCTCCCAACAGTTGCTCTTTCCCGTGAACTGCCAGTTCTCCCCTGCCGATGCAGAGGTCTTTGTCGAGATTTTGCCCGACTTGAAGGAGCATGGATTTGAGATAGGCACCCTCGGACAAACCACCTTTGTGGTTACCGCCACTCCGCCCGACATCAACGAGGGCGAGTTGCAGCAACTTTTCGACCAGATAATCGTTGAGTACAAAGGCTCGATGATTCAGAAATTCAACGACAGCCGAGTGACTCTATGTCGCTCCTTGGCCAAACAGATGGCCGTGAAAGCTGGCACCCTCCTGCAACAGGCAGAGATGCAACAGCTGATAGCCGACCTCTTTTGCTGCCAGGTGCCGAGTGTGAGCCCTTCAGGCAAGAAAACGATGGTGGTGCTAGACCCGCATACACTTTTGGTGTGACGCAGAAGATAGCGATTGATAATACCCACCCTAACAAACCTAACAACAATAACAAAGAGATATATGACTGATTATTCGAATGACAAGCCTTGGATGCCCCCACCAGTGGTGCTGAATTTGTTGATTATTAACACCATCGTTTTCTTGGCTACCATTTGGTTGGAGCGGATGGGGTATTATAATATCACCAACATGCTGGCTCTGAATTCCATCGCTACAGGACGCTTCGGCATCTGGCAGCTGGTGACATATATGTTTATGCATGCCAGCTTCGGTCACCTGTTTTTCAATATGTTTGCATTGTATATGTTTGGCATTGTGCTTGAGAAGTTCTGGGGGTGGCGTAGATTTTTGTTCTATTATATGGTATGTGGTGTGGGGGCAGGGCTATGCAACATCCTGGTGCCTGGCTGGGGACTCACGGTGGGAGCTTCAGGTGCTGTCTACGGACTCCTGCTTGCCTTTGGCATGCTTTTCCCCGACGACCACATCTATCTCTATTTTGTCATGCCCATCAAGGCCAAATGGTTTGTAATCATCTATGCTGTCATTGAGCTGATTGAAGGCATCACCGTGGCCGACGGAGTGGCCCATTTTGCACATCTGGGTGGTATGCTGTTTGGTCTCATCCTCATACTCTATTGGAGGAAACATCCATTCTCGAAGTTTTAACCCCAATCGGTCACCGGTATCAGAATAACACGACAAAAAGTCACCATAAATCAAGAAGGTTGCCCTCAGGACAACCTTCTCTCAATTATGAAAAAAAACTATTACTAATAATACCAATAGGTTGGTATCCAACTTGGGTGGGCCGAATTTTCTGCCATGCGTTCGGTTGCTAAGCCTCAATGTTATAACGTTCGAATGTTTCGTGGATAGAACTATTGAGTTCGTCTACTAATGACTGGGGCGAGAGCACTTTGATTTTATTGAAAAATCGGTTCAGGGTGAACATTAATTCTAAATTGATTTTCACGTCAAGGTGGACGTCGAGGTATTTCTGTCCATCTTTCTCAATCCACCTTGAACGTTGTGAGGAGTGGATGGGATTGTTGGCCAGATAGTAGGCGGCCCAATCGAAGGCATAAAAATGAATGTCGACAGCTTCGCCACCAGGATCGTTGACGCCGATGAGGTCTTCAAAATACTCATCTGGGTCGAAATCGTAGTGGATAAAAGGAACTGCGCTTGTTTCAATACTATAAATCTTATCCAGAGGAATCACTTCGATCTTGTCGGGATTATCGGTGGTGACACCCAACACCGACCATCGGTTGACGAACTGTTTGAGGTAGATAGGATGAAAACTATACACTCGCTCCTCTTCAAAGGATTTCACATATATCGTTACCGACTGTTTTGAATCGATGGCTTCCAGAAAAATTCTTAAATAGTCATACACCTCCTTCGTGCGAACACCGCCCTGCATCGCGTAGTTGTCATAGCGGAAAATGGGACGGCCATCAAAAGTGCCTATCCAGTCTTTCATCTTGGCAACAGTCTTACTGGCCCAAGGGGCAACATCTGGGTTGAACGAGGCTTCGAAACTGCAGATAAAGTTAACTACATAGCGCAATTGTTGGTGGGAAAGAGGAATTCTCTCAATACTGTATTTAGGATCCTTGTAGCGATAAGCAGAATACATACGAACCCGTCCGCGCTCGTCGGTGCGGGAAACTCGGTTCGTTTCGAGCACAATCCCATAACCGGCATCGCTTTTCATATACGCTATGTCGGAATAGAGTTGTCGCTCGCTAACGGTATGGGGTATGTCGGAAGTCTCCAACAACCTATTCACCGTCATCAACAAATCGCTGAGCGTGTAATCCTTGGTGGTGTCACGAAAACATCTGTCAAGAATCCTATAGCGTATTTGGGCTTTGTTACGTGCTGACATTTCGCTCTTAATTTTTTTGCAAAGATACTTATACTTTTCTAGAATATGCAAATTTTTTTTTCATGCTGAACATTTCCAACAGTGTGACTTTCTCGCAATGTTATATATTATTGATTGTCAATACAAAACAACCATATCCCACAATAGGTGGAAAGAGGGGTAGTTTATTAATAATCTGCATTATGCGTTTTATTTTTCATCCGCAATTAATTTTTTTTGTATCTTTGTAACGCTTTTTTTATGGCTTAAAATTATTGTTATAAATGTGAGGATTATTTAACCCAAATAGAATTATATATTGAATACATTATAATTTTATAGGCTATTATTATCTGCACAAACATGAGTAGACGATGAAGAAGTTTCTCAAGCTTAAAATCACGCTGAGGATCATGCTGTTGGTCACCATCGTGTTTGTCATCTCCAATACTGCGGTGAGCTACTTGGTTCGCAAACAGATGTTTGAAGAAGCCCAGCGCAATGCCGAGTACGAGATGGATAAGCTTATCCTCTACACCGACCAGCAGCTTCAAGCCGTAGAAACCGCTGCAGGCAACATGCTGACCGAGATACGCATCGAACAATACAATCTCGAAAACAACTACCGCTTTCTGGAGCATTTCGAAATACAGATGCGCACGGCCTTGCAGCATGTGTGGGCCACCATGAACCACGACACGGGTTATAAGTCGGGGGTGGAAATACCCAAGGAACACCTGCGCAATCTCAACCGCATTGCCGGCATGCTGGAGCTGGCCGACGAGCAGTTCAGCCATATACGCAGAGAAATCAACGACTACCGCCGCAACGTGCAGTCTTTGGTGGCCAGCGGCAATTTCGATGATGTGCCCTTGAATGGCGACCCCTTCTGCAGCTATCTGGCCCTCGACCCCTACCGCGCCCTTATCACCCGCATAGCCGACATCAACCAGGCCGAAGTCTACAAAGACAACTTCATCCGCTACTTAGACGTGCTACTCAAAATGGGCTCCACCACTTTAGGCTCCCTCGATAGGCTCAAGAAGGAATGCGCTGAAGGTGCCTACCAGCTGGCCCTGCATCAGTTTGCCGGCACCGACCTCGACATCCTAGCCTATTCCGTGGCCCTTCAAAACCTCTGCATCGTGCACCTCATCAACCATGATGGCAGCGTGCACGGGCTCCAGCAGTTCTTTATGATGCTTGGCGACACGGCCGAGAGCAGCCGCTTGCGTGCCCAGCGCACCCTCGAGCAGGCCGAGAAAATACATCTAATCTAATCCCTATGCCCAACCACTTCCTCAACACAGAACTCTTCGACAAAGCCGCCCACTTTGCAATTAGTGCCCACGCCAACACCGAGCGCAGGGCAAAAGGTTTCCCCTATATCATTCACCCCATGGAGGCCGCTGCCATCGTGGCCACCATGACCACCGACCCCGAATTACTGGCCGCAGCCATCCTGCACGACACCCTGGAAGACACCGAGGTCACCTTCGAGGAGCTGCGCAGCCAGTTTGGCAACCGTGTGGCCTATCTGGTACTGGCCGAAAGCAACATCAAAACCAACGTTTTCGGTAAGCCGAGAGCAGAGGGCAAATCACGAAGTGTTTGCTCTATGCCGAGGCGAGAAAACGACGGTTGCGAAGAAACCAACGTTTTCGATAAGCCGAGAGCAGAGGGCAAATCACGAAGTGTTTGCACTATGCCGAGGCGAGAAAACGTCTGTTGCGAAGAAATGAACGGAATCCTGCGTCAGACCACTTGGCGCGAAAGCAAAAGCAGAGCCGTCGAACGACTTGCCAACGCCAGTCACGAGGGCAAGATAGTGGCCATGGGCGACAAACTCTCCAACCTCCGCGCCATCGCCTCCGACTACCAACTGATTGGCGACCAGCTGTGGTCGCGTTTCCATGCTCCAGAAGGCAAAAAAGATGTCGAGTGGTACTATCGCGCACTCTTTGATGCCCTCAACGACCTCAAGGGCACCCTACCCTATCAGGAGTTCGAGCGGCTCATACGGCAGACCTGGGGAGAGAAGAAAGAGTAATAGTTGATAGTTGATAGTTTAAAGTAGTTGAGAGTTGATAGTTTAAAGTAGTTGAAAGTTGATAGTTTAAAGTTTAAAGTAGTTGAGAGTTCTGTTGCGGCAGATTTGCAATCTGACGCAAAATATTATAAGGATTTTCAATCCGGAACACAATAATTCCGTTGTTGCGGCAGATTTGCAATCTGACGCAAGATATTATAAGGATTTTCAATCCGGAACACAATAATCTTTATTCAATTAAGTTATTAAAGCATGTATACCTCTTTAACCAAAGTAATCTATTTTATCACTTTGACAGTTGTCGATTGGGTTGATGTCTTTTCCAGACCTACATACAAACACATTGTCATAGATTCACTCCGCTATTGCCAAGAAAACAAACGCCTGAGAATAGATGCCTGGGTATTGATGAGCAACCATCTTCATCTTTTGGTTGATGTCAACGACAACTTGCCATACGAACAAGAACGACTTGAGCTGTCAAATATCATTAGGGATTTCAAAAAGTTTACGAGCAAGAAATTGGTAGACAGCATTGGGAACAATGTGCAAGAAAGTAGAAAGGAGTGGATGATGAACAGGTTTTGGTATGCAGGAGCCAACGATACAAAAATAAAAAACAATCGATTCTGGCAAGAAGGTTATTGTCCTGAGGAGATATTCTCGGAGGAATTTTTGCGTCAGAAAATCAACTACATACACCAGAATCCGGTCAGACAAGAGATTGTTGATTCACCTGAACAATACAAATACAGCTCGGCAATGGACTATGCTGGGGAGAAAGGTTTGTTGGATGTTGTAGTTATATGATAATGAGAATAATAAGAATACAGCGGATTGCAAATCCTGATAATAATAAGTGTCGGATTGCAAACTCTGTTGCGTCAGATTTGTAATCTGACGCAAAATAATATTAGGATTTTCAATCCGGAATACAATAATTCTGTTGAGGCGGAGATTTGTTGGATGTTGTAGTTATATGATAATGAGAATAATAAGAACACAGCGGATTGCAAATCCTGATAATAATAAGTGTCGGATTGCAAATCATGAGCGGTCGAAAGATTCTTGATTAACAGTTGCCCGTTGATAATAAGGCGGTGTCGAGCATGCTTAAGATAGGGTAATGGCGTTATCAAAAGAAACGCCCTATAGCCGTGAAATTAGATGACATAAAATACCGAGCACCGGAGTTGGTGAGAATCATACCCGATGAAGTCTTGTCGCGTCTTGCGACAGACACAAAAGTCGACTACTATAGCAAGGTCTTAAGCGGGGAACGGATGTTCCATCTGCTT
>JAEEHQ010000139.1 GCA_016280915.1 Bacteroidales bacterium | reverse complement strand
TCAACCTGATTGGCCTCACCCTCTCCATGGCCTTCGTGTTGCTGCTGGCCGTCTACGTGCAGCGACAACGCACCACCGACCGCTTCCAGCAGAACGCCGACCGCATCTACCTCGTGGGCAACGACGAGAACCTTGTCTCGGGCTACTGGCTCCATAACCACCTCAAAAACCGCTATCCCGAAATAGAGGCTGCCACCTGTTGGGCCTACTTCGAAAAGTCTCCCTTCTATATCGGCACGAGCGAGCAGGCCATCAACACCAACATGGCCTATGCCGACATCGACTTTTTCGACATCTTCTCCTTCCCCCTAGTCGAAGGCAGCGTGGCCGAATGGAAAGCCTCCGACCACCGTTGCGCCATCAGCCGCCAATTTGCCAACACCCATTTCGCCCAGGAAAGCCCCATAGGCAAAACCCTCCGCTATGGCAACCCTGGCGACCTCACCGAGCTGACCATTGCCGCCGTCTTCGACGACTTCGGCAACAGCACCCTCAAGCAACCCGACGTCATCGTCCACGGCGAAAACTGCGTCCACTACAATCCCTATAACGACGAGCAGATGCGCAATAGCGGCTTCTGCCTCACCTTTGTCATGACCCGCTCCGGGGCCGACCTCGCCCCCAAGCAAGACGATCTTCTCAGCTTCATGAAAGAAATCAACTGGACGTACAAAAACGGCGAGCGGCACGAGGTCAACCTCATCCCCCTTCTCGACATCTACTTCCTCGACAACTACAACAGCAACCACACCCCGAGTATCAACACCGGCAGCCGCACCTTCGTGGGGCTGGCCACCGCCATGTGTCTGGTGCTGCTGTCCTTCGCGCTGCTTAATTATGTCAACCTCACCACCGCCCTCTGCGGCCGCCGTGCCAAAGAGATGGCCACCCGCCGCCTGTTGGGAGCCGGACGCTGGCGTGTGTCGTTGCAGATGATAGCCGAAAGCACCCTGATGTGTGCCGTGGCTATGCTCCTGGCCGTGCTGCTGGCCGATGCCCTCTCGCCTGCCGCCAGCCGCATGCTCGACTATCCGTTCTCCATCTTCCAGAGCATCACCTTGCCGCGTATCTTGCTGGCCGTGGCCTTCGTGCTGCTCACCGGCATCGTGGCCGGCATCGTCCCCGCCCTCATCATTCAGCGGGCACAGCCTATCGAGGTGGTACGCGGCACACTTCGCCTGCGCACCAAACAGGTATACAGCAAAGTCTTTATCATCCTGCAGAACGTTGTGGCCGTCATCATGCTTGTCACGGCCATTACTATGATGCTGCAAGTGCGCCACATCGTGGGAGCCCCCCTTGGCTACAACACCCACCATATCCTCCGTTTCGACAACTACTACGGCAATGCCGAAGCCCTCCAACCCCTGCGCGACCGTCTACTGCAGGAGCCCTGCGTCAAGAACGTGGCTTTCGGCCAAGGCACCCCCTTCCGCGGCACCAACAACAACACCATGAACACCGCCGACGGGCAGGTGGCCTCGTTCCAGATTATCCAAGGCGACAGCAACTACTTCACTATGCTCGGTTTCCAACCCCTGCACGACAACCACAATCCGGGGCACTGGTGGCTGAACGAATTCGCCATGAAAAAGTTCGGCCTCACCCTCGATTCCGAAGTCCTGCGATTTGAACAAGAGTCCATGCCCATCGGCGGATACTACAAAGACTTCAAATTCTATGACATCCTCTCCGACAACAAAGAGGCCCTCATCTATAACCACGGCGAATTCACCGCGCAAAGCTCTCCTTGGACCATCCTCGTAGAGAACACCGGCAACGACCGCCAGGCCTACGAAAGAGTCAAAGCCATCGTCGCCGAGCTCTTCCCCAACGACATCTTCGACGCCGTCTACCTCGACGACGAAATAGCCGAATTCTTCGCCCCCCAAACGCGCCTCAGCCGTCTCATGGCACTCTTCACCCTGCTCATACTGCTGGTCAGCGCCCTCGGACTCGTGGCCATGAGCACCTACTATATGCAACAGGAACGCCACACTGTGGCCGTGCGCCGTGTGTTCGGAGCCGAGAGGCAACTACTGCAGCGACAATTGACAGGCTCCTTCATGAAACTGGTGCTGGTGGCCTTCGTCATCGCCACGCCCATCGCCTACTGGGTGGTGAATCATTTCTACCTCGAAACATTCAGCTACCGCATACCCCTCTACTGGTGGATCTTTGCCGTGGCCGGAATCGTCATCCTCCTTGTCGCCCTCGTGTCGGTCACCTTCCAAGCCATCCGCACCGTGGCTGCCAACCCCGCCTCCATCCTCAATGCCGAGAAATAACATCGTATAATTAAAAATCTAAAAATATGCTCAAAGTAGAAAACCTTCAGAAAATCTTCCGCACCGAAGAAATTGAGACCATCGCCCTCAACGGTGTCAGTTTTGAAATCAAAGACGGCGAGTTCGTCGCCATAATGGGACCCTCGGGCTGCGGCAAGTCGACGTTGCTCAACATCCTGGGCCTCCTCGACAACCCCACCGCCGGCCACTACTGGTTTGGCGACACCGAGGTGGGCAACCTCAAGGAGCGCGACCGCACCCGTTTCCGCAAAGGCAACATCGGCTTCATCTTCCAGAGCTTCAACCTCATCGACGAACTCAACGTCTTCGAGAATGTCGAGCTGCCACTCAAATACCTCAACATGGGTGCCCGTGAGCGCAAAGAGCGTGTCACCGCCATGCTCAAGCGCATGAACATCAGTCACCGCGCCCACCACTTCCCGCAACAGCTCAGCGGCGGTCAGCAGCAGCGTGTGGCCATTGCCCGCGCCTGTGTGTGCCGTCCCAAACTCATCCTCGCCGACGAGCCCACTGGCAACCTCGACAGCAAGAACGGCCGCGAAGTGATGAGCCTCCTCTGCGAACTCAACGCCGAAGGCACCACCATCGTCATGGTCACCCACAGCCCCAAAGACGCTGCCATTGCCCAGCGCACCATCGACCTCTTCGACGGCCAGATAGTCAACGACTTGAAGAACGAACTGTAATCTGTCACATGATGAACAGAAAAAGCGATTTACTCCTAAAGGTACTCTCTCTTGGGGTAGGACTGGCTGTAGGCATAGTGCTCATTGCCAAAGTCTGCTTCGAACTCTCCTACGACAGCTTTTACCGCGACGTGGACCGCATCTACACTATTATGGCAGGCGTCGACCAACAGGGCGAGAAGCATGAATTCCCACAAGTCAGCGGAGCGGTAGCCCCCGGATTCAAGACCGACGTGCCCGGCGTGGAAGAGGCCACCCGCACCACCTTCTATTTCAGCAACCTCAACTTCGTTGACGAGGATCATAATGTCATTGCCGCCGAGAGCTTTGCCCTAGCCGACACCTGCTTCTTCAAAGTCTTCGACCGCCCCATCCTCTCCGGCAACCCCATCGAGATACTGGCCAAGCCGCTGGGCCTCATGGTGTCGCGCTCCTTTGCCGAGAAGATGGGTGGTGTGGAGCAGTGTGTTGGCAAGACCATTTTCAACGAGGACCAACCCGAACTGAAGATGACTATCCAAGGCATCTTCGAAGACTTCCCCAAGAACGGCTCCATCGATTTCGACCTCATCATGTCCTTAGAGAGCTACGCAAAAAGCAGTACCGAAAACTGGGTGGGCAACGACCGCTACATAGGTTTCGTGAAACTGCAATCGAACGTCGACCCCACCACGCTTGCCCCCGCCATCCACAAAATGCAGGAAGCCCACCAGCCATTAGCGGAGTTGGAGAAAAACGGCACAAAACTGTGGTATACTCTCACACCCTTCATCAAAGCCCACACCCAGCAGCCCGAGGTCCGCTTCATGGTGATACTGCTCTCCATCGTGGCTGCTCTGCTGATAACCATCAGCCTCCTCAACTACATCCTCATCGTAATCTCCTCCATGGTGCACCGTGCCAAGGAGATAGGCGTGCGCAAATGCTAT
>JAEEHQ010000138.1 GCA_016280915.1 Bacteroidales bacterium | reverse complement strand
TGAAAATCCTGATAGTATTTTGCGTCAGATTGCAAATCTGCCGCAACTAGGGTATTGAATAAAATTGAAACATTTTTTATTTACTTAAAATTTACTCCGCATTTATGGCAATTTACTTTCTTCTGCTTTAGCAGCATGAAGTTTAGCGCCTAAAGGCGAATTCAGTAAATACGGAGTAAATTAACGAGTAAATTTGGAGTAAATTTTTTTGCGTGGTGAAGGCAGATGATTAATATGACTAATCATGAGGATTTCCCTGCGGGTAATTAAATAAGGATTATTGCATTACGGATTGCAAATCCTTATAATAATTTGCGTCAGATTGCAAATCTGCCGCAACTAGGGTCAGATTGCAAATCTGCCGCAACTAGGGTCAGATTACAAATCTGTCGCAATTAAGGCTGGGGGGGTGTTCTCCGTTGCACTATCACAACCATCTACTGGATGGTTGCTTCAGCTCTCTTGTTCTTTTTATTTATTATTGTACCATTAGTGTGTGCAATAATATCATGGCTTCAACGTTATCTCCTGTACATATTGTTTGATTTAAATCTATTTATCATGAAAAAAAGTATTGTATGGGGAGTACTGGCAGTTGCTCTGTTGTGCACAACGATGATAAGCTGCAATGTGCCAATGAACAAAGACGGCTACGTGAAGGGTTTTGTTAAATTTGTTGAGGATGTTGAGGCGAATGGTTCCAACTATACCCTCAAAGATTGGGAGAAGGCCGACGACCTTTATGAGAATTACACGGATGATTATTACGTGCGTTTTTACGATGAGTTGACACGAGAAGACCAGAAGACTTTGGGTCGCTGTGTGGCCAAGTATACCAAGGTACGCATGGCCAGCGAACTAAAAGGATTGAGTGATGACATTGAGGATGGTGCCAACTTTATGGAGGGATATTTGGATGAGATTGGCGACGACATGAGTGCCACCAAGGAGGATATGATGCGGGATTTGGATGATGACTAAGTGAATGGGAATCATATTAGTAGAAATTGCATAGATTTGTTTGAGAGCAAATAATAATTGACGACAATATATTAACTTATGAGAAAGACAGTATTATTGATGGGCATGTTGGCCATGATGTTGAGCGCAACGGCCCAAAATGTGTCGGTGAAGACACAAGGTGAGTCCCCGGTATTGGGTCTTAAAAAAACGGTTATGGGCTACACCCATTTCTATGGAATGGATGATAAGTCTTTGTATGTTCGCTACGCTACGGGCAAACCGATGAAGGTTGACAAGGTATGCTTGGGTCGTTTTAACAAACTGATGGACATGGAAGCCATGTGTGAGTTTGACAACGACAAGGCTACCCCCATGGTGGTTTTTGTAAATGACAACGATGTGGCTATGATACTGCATCGCCATTCGAAAGACCAGCTGATGGTAACTTCACAGCATTTTGCAAAGCAATCGCTGGAGCCTATGGGTGAGCCGGTGCTGCTGCGCTCGATTGACTTGGACAATAAACATCTGGCCCAAATGGATGCCAGCAACTCGGAGAACCAGCAGTATGCTGCCACATTATGCTTGGAGCAATTGCCTGACTCGGCTGTGAAGGCCGACGTGGTGTTGTATAACTGCCATCTGGAAGAACAATGGCACATGGAGTCGAACTTTATAGGCAACGACAATGCCTCTTGGAACTTGATGACCGGCCAGCTGACGGGAGCCTACAGCGATTTCTTTGTGAGCAATAATGGCGAAGTGTTGATTACCAGCACGGTGACTAATTCCGACAACTCCACCGTGATAAGCCTTATCCAGATGAACGGCAAGGAGCAGAACCACTACACCGTCCGCACCTATGCTTTGGGCATTCGTTCGGCCAAGGTGCTGAAGTGTGAGGGCGACTTGGTTTATATTACCGGCAACCAGGAAAAGGTGTATGCAAGAAATGTGTACCAGCATTCGAAATACACCACAGGCCTTTACATGCTGGTGTATAACATGAAAACCAAGAAGACCCAGAGCGTCAAGTTCTATCCGCTGAATGAGGACGATTGTCGTGTGTTGCGCAACCAGTCGGGCAAGGCCAGCATGGCCCTTGAGGCTTACAATACCAGCTTTACGGGTGCTGCTTGTGATGAAGAGGGCTTTACGATGACATTCGTTAGCAAAGGTATTGTGGTGATGCGTGCCAATAAACAAGGTGAGATTGAGTGGGTGAGACGTATGCGCAATGACAATGATGCCACTTGGGATCAGTCCAATATGATACAGGTGTTTACCCATAGTTATGGCGATAAGGTATTGGTGGCTGTGAACCGAGACAATGGCAATGTTGACCGCGACACCACCAAGGTGGCTGAGGTATTCAAGCCTGGCAAGAGTGATGCCGTGTTGACGTGCTATTTGATTGACCGCCAAGGTAACATTTCGGAGTCCAATGCGGCTCTTCCTCCTAAGAGTGGTATGCTTGGTAGACCTGTAGAGGTGAGCAAGGATAAGTTTGTCTTTGTGGGTGCTTCTAACAAATCAGGCTACTGGGGAGAGTTTTGATGTGACATAAACAGAGGACTTCCGCTTGAAAAGGGCTTCCGTCTGAGAATATCAAAGGACGGAGGCCCTTTTTGTTTTGCGACATTCGATTGATTGAGGCGAAGCGGGCCACTCGGAATGGAAGTAATGGAGCGAAGCCAAAAAAGGAGATGAAGGAATTAGAACTCAGGAGCAGTACTCTCATCGATTGGAATTGGCGTGGCTGTGATGGTAAGCTTGACGGGTGACTTGTCGTCAGGGGCACTTGGGGTGAGGTCAATGACTTGTTTTTCGGCTCGGTAGTGTGCATTGTTGATGGTGAGTACATATTCTTGTCCCCTGGGGAGGAGGATGTAGAAGGTGCCTTTGGTGGGATGGGTTGTGTACTGCCCCAGCAATTGGCCGGTGATGGGGTCGTGGCAAAGCAGTTGGGTGGCAATAGGTTTACCGGAATGGTCCTTAACGGTACCGGAGACAGGTACGACAGGCTGGGGTCGAACGCCGAGGGGAAGTTGGACGGTGTAGATGTCCTGAGAGGTATTGCGACGGGAGAAATAGCAGAGCTTGCCATCGGTTGAGATCTTATAGCCCCAATCGTCGCCTGTGGTATTGACCTCACGACCGATGTTGATGGGGGTGGACCAGCGGGTGAAGCTGTCGTCAAGTCGGGTGGACATGAAGACATCCATTTGTCCCAACGAGCCATGACTCTCGGAGGAGAAATAGAGCGTTCGCATATCGGGATGCAGGTAAGGGGAACGTTCGTCGAAGGGGGTGTTGATGGCAGGCCCTATTTCGAAAGGTTGACCCCAATTGCCGTTGCTGTCCATTAGAGACACATAGATGTTTAAGGAGCTGTCGACCTCGCGGTCGGTGCGGCCCATGGCGGCAAAGAAGAGTACTCGTCCATTGGCGGCCAAAGAGGCATCGGCCTGCCATCTGGAACCATTGATGGTGGCGGGAAGTGGTGCCACATCCCATCCTTCTGCTGTCCTGTCAGCCCGATAGAGGGTGCCGCTTTGGTAAAGCAGTACCGTGTTGCCGTCGGGTGAAACGGAGACGGGTGCTTCGTTGCCATAGGTGTGGGAGAGGTCTATCTCTATTTGGGGCTCTGACCAGCCTTTTTTGGTGAGATGGGCGACAAAGACATCCTCGCCCCCAAAGTTTTCTGGACGGTTTTTGGCAGCAAAGAAGAGTGTGCGACCGTCACCAGTCAACACAGGCGCATATTCGTCGCCTTTGGGCGAGTTGACCAAGCCGCGGAGGGGCTGTGGGGATTTGGAAATAATCTCGGAGGTAAGCTCTTTGATGGAGGTGAAATCGGTTGAGAGGGTGTTGAGGAGTTGGATGTACTCATAGTTGTAGCGGAAGGCAGCGGCGTAGGATTTTGCGGTGGTTGAGGCTGCTGAGAAGCGGCCGTGGTCGATGTCGTCTTTGAGGATTTGTTGCAACATCATGTAGGCCTCGTGGGATGGGGCTATGGCGCGGATGCAGCTGTCGGCATGGTTATAGTCGTAATTATTGTTGAGCACGAAAGCTAAGGAGTCGTTGTGACGGGTGTGGCTGGAAATGATGTTGGGGTAACGCTGATAGAACTTGTGGAAATTGCGAATGGAGGTGTGGAGGTAGGCATCGTGGAGCAGGACCGCCATTTGTGCATGGTCATTACTGCCTGGGGCGAGACGGTTGACGGCTTGGTTGGCCGCCTCGACATGCTTGTGCTGGATGGCATAACGCGCGAGAGCATGAAGGGCGGTGTCGCGCCATGAATTACGGTGGTGAAGGTCGGCAAAATGAACTAAGGTAATCCACTGGGAGGTGTCGCAGGCGCGGTGGTATTCTATGCTGTCGGCATGCCACACAGCCTGTTGGGCATAGGGACTGAGGGGGTACCGTTCGGCATAGGCACGATAGTATTGCTCAGCGTCGTAGTGTAGGGTATTGCGGTAATCAAGTAGATAAAGACTGTCGGTGGCGGGTGCGAGGAGGTGCGAATTGGGGTAGTCTTTGCAAAACTGGATGTAGGCTGCCACGGTGTGTTTCTTGTTGACACCGTCAAATACGATGCTGTCGCGGAGATGGATAGCGTGGGGCGTGAGGACTGACTGGGGTCGCCTGGTGATGAAGTCTTCTAACATCTGGAGGGTTCCGGCGCGGAGTGCGATATCATACTCGATCGTGTCGCGAAAGCGAACTGCGCTGTCGCGGATGTCGTCGGGAGCCATGACATAGTAATCGAGGAAATGCCTATATGCATCAGGAGTGTTGCGGGTGTGGGCATCGGAGAGGGCCATGCTGGAAAGCCGTCGGAAACTATAGTCGAAAAGGGCTCCGCTGTAGCTGTCTCTTGTCCAACGTTCAATCATCTTTTGGTCGGCAGCATCGTAGATTCTGCGGGCGGTGACCAGATGGTGGTAGGCGCTATCGGTATTGTAGCGAGGGAAGGAGGGTATGGAATAGAGGTGATAGGCGGCATAGTTGAGCTCCAGATTGTTGGTGTCGCGTTTGAGATGCTTGAAAAGCTTTTGTTCGGCACGGTCGAATTTGAATTTTTCAATGTCGCGACGATAGGGGTAGGCGGCTTCGGGAGGCTCTTGTGCCGAGGCGAAGGTGGGTAAAAGGAATAGGAGAACAAATAGCAAACCCTGTCTCGTCCGTTGGTTGAACGGGCGGAGACAGAGTTTGTTGTATGATAGGCAGTACTTGATTTTGGCGTTCACGATGTTATTGGATAGTGATGTCGTGTTGCTGGCCATCGTCGACGAGCTGGATGGTAGTGGGCTGTTCGGCAGCTTGGGGTTGGTTGGCAGGACGGCGGTAAGTGATGTGATAGTGTGTGTTGCCATAGCGGTAATGGATGGTAAAGGAGTCCCAATCTGACGGGATGCAGGGACGTAGGGTGAGTTTGTCGCCCTCTCTCTGGAGACCGAGGATGTTCTCGATGCCAGTCTTGTAAGCCCAAGAGGCCGAGCCGGTGTACCAGGTCCATCCACCACGTCCGGGATGCTGCTGGTTGCTATAGATGTCGGCAGCAATACAGTAGGGTTCTACTTTGTATTTGAGCACATCGGCCAGCGTGGTGGTACGGTGGATGGGATTGATGAGCGAATAGAGGAAGTAGGCCATATCGGTGCGGCCTTCTTTGATTTGGGCCATGATGTACCACATGGCACCATGAGTGTATTGGCCACCATTCTCGCGTACGCCCTCGGGGTAATTCATGATGTAGCCCGGGTTGTTCTGCGAATGTTGGAAAGGCGGAGTGAGGAGTTCGATGATTTCATGTTCGCGGTTGACCAGTCGGGCATCGGTCTCACGGAAGATGGATTCTTTCTGTTCCTTGGTGGCAATATTGGTGAGGATGCTCCAAGCCTGCGAGATAAGGTCGATTTGACACTCGGTATTGTTGCGGGAGCCCATGGGTTCGCCATTGTCGAAGTAGGCACGGAGGAACCAAGCACCGTCCCAGGCATTCTCCTGGAGGGCTTTGACCAGACGGGCACGGAAGTCGGAGAGTTCTGTGACGTAGGAGAGGTCGGCTCCTTGCACCAGTTGCGTGAGCTCTTCCATCTTGGGCAGGAGGTCGCAGAGGAAGAAGGCAACCCACACACTCTCGCCCTTGCCGCCAACACCCACACGCGACATGCCGTCATTCCAGTCGCCGCAACCCATGAGGGGTAAGCCATGCGAGCCGATGCGGTTCATAGAACGGTTGATGGAGCGACGGAGGTGTTCGTAGAGGGTGGCATACTCGAAATTGAAGTCGTGCTTGTCGATAGAAGGTGCCACCTTGAATTTAGGCACGCTGTAGTTGATGCCTTTCTCGGGCTCGTTGGCAGCCAGATGGTCGCCTTGGCAGAAGCATACCTGTTCGTTGAGGATGCTGGTGTCGCCCGTAATGTGGACATACTGGTAGGTGACAAAGACCAGCCAGAGGTAGTCGTCGCTGAAGGTGGTGCGGGAGCCGAAATGTATGGTCTCGTGCCACCAGTGGAGGACATCACCCTCGGTGAACTGGTGGGCGGCATGCTCAAGAATCTGACGACGTGCAAGGTCGGGGTCGCTGTAAATAACCGACATGCAGTCTTGCAACTGGTCGCGGAATCCGGTGGCACCGCCCACCTGGTAGAAGCCGGCACGGGCATAGAGACGGGAGGCATAGACCTGATAGAGGTACCAGCGGTTGAGCATATAGTTGAACGACTTGTCGGGAGTCTCCACCTGGATGTAGGAGAGTTTCTCGTCCCAGTAGTGGACCACTTTGGCATACTCTTCTTCGATGACGGGAAGGGTGACCTGACGGGGGCAGTCGGTGGGTTGTTCGAGGACGGAGATGACATAGGCAAACTCCTTGGAACCGCCGGCGGGCAGGCTGATTTTGAAACCGAGGCGCTTGCGGTTGGGGAAGTCGTAGTCGACATCGGTGATGGGCTCGGTGGCTGTGAGTTGGATGCGTATATTGTGGTAGACCTGATTGTAGGTGTTGCGTACCACCAAGCTGTTCTGGTCGGGCATCCATTCAGAATAGATGTAGCGTGCCGTCTTTTCCTCGGTTTCTCCAAGAACCAGCTTGTAAATCATGTCCATCTGCAAATCAAGTGTGTGGTCGGTCTTGTTGAGAAGGTTGACTTGATAGTATTTCTCGAGCTTGTCGGCAGAAACAAATACACGCACCATCACTTTGAAGTCGTCGTACTTGGCATCGAAGGAGGAGAATCCCTGGCTGTGACGTGCCGTGGCAGGAACGAACTGATGCTTGTTGATGAGCAACATTTCAGAAGCATTGTCGCGCACGATGTCGTTGCTCCAGCCGGTGAGTTTGAACTGCTGGGCGTTGAAGGCATAGGTGAAGCCCGACATGGTGGCGCTGACGATGCAGCCAAAGCGCGGATTGGCCAGAACGTTGACCCAAGGCATGGGCGTGTTGGTGTTGGTAATCACATAGTCGCGTCCCTGGTTGTCGAATCCGCCATATTGGTTGTAGAAATCCAGCGATGACCACACGCGCAATTTGGCGCTGGGCTTGAGCATGGGGTACTCAACCATATCCTGATAGTGTTGGCAGAGTTTCTCGGCTTTGTCTAACTGCTCGTAGATCTTGATGCCGTCGTGGGTGTTGAAGGAAAGGCTGGCCACGGTGCGGAAGAGGTTGCGTTCGTCGTCGTTGAGCGTGTTGCCGTCGATGATGTGGACCTTGCCTTGGTTCTGGTGGTTGGTGGCCCAGAGGTGCTCGGTGTTGGCAATGTTGCGGATGAAGTGGGTGAGACCGTCGTGGTTCTCGCCGCGTTCGTCGTTGATGAAGACGAGGTCGAGGAACAAGCCGTGCACTTTCCAGTATTCGTAGGCACGGAGCATCTCCTTGGCAAAGCCCGAACGCTTGATGTCGTCAATCTCCATCAGGATGATGTCAAGATCGCCCGAGATACTATATTTCCAAAGGCCTGATTGTGCCAACTTGTTTTTGGCCAGATAGTTTTTGCGTTCGGTGCCGAGGTTGGCAGTTTGGAGCAGGTATTTGGAGATGCTGTTGTAGAGGGTCATTTGAGAACCCTTGAGGGTGGACATGGCCGTGCGCATGTTGTTGAAGACAGAGGAGGTTTCAAAAGCATGGTCTATGTCGATGGAGTCCTTGTACATTTGGGCAATGCTGACCAGTTGCTCGCGAGCCTTGGCGAAGCAGGTGAGCATGACAACAGAGACTTGCTTGCCGGCAGGTATGTGGATGCGGCGGCGCATGCTCATGATGGGGTCGAGGGTGGTGCCTACCGTGCCTGAGAGGGTGCGGTGTCCGTCGATGACGTCGGCATGGATGAGGCTTCCACCACGGCCAAGGAAGCGCAGGCGCGAGGTCTCATACTCGGGCAGCGAAACGGGCTGGTCCTCAAGCTCGTCCAGCACAAAGAGCTTGTGCATGGTGTAGAAGCGGTTGTCTATGTTGTTCCTGTCAGAACGGCTGCAGATAAGGGCCTGCTGGTCGGCATCGTATTCGGAGAAAATGCCCATGCTGTTGAAGACGCGGTGCGCCTCGTCTTCTTGGTGTTTGGAAAGGATAACCTCCAAATAGCTGGTCAGTTCTAAGTCAGAGTCGTGTTCATTGTTGTTGGTGAAGGTGATGCGCCTAATCTCGGCATAGCGGTCTTTGATGACGGTTATTTCAGTCTTGGTCTCTATGCCCTCATCAATACGCACAAACTGTATTTTGTCTGATGCAAAGGTGACGCGGTACATTGCGGGCATGACATCCAGCGGGGCGTAGGTGTTGCTCCACAGCTTGTCGGTAGAGAGGTCGCGCACATAGAGGAATTGGCCGTAGTGGTCGGCGCTGATTTTGCGGTAGCGGTTGATGAGGATGTCGCGGTAGCGCGAGAAACCTACGCCGCGGTCGTTGAGCAGCACGGTGTATTCGCCGTTGCTGAGCACGCCGATTTCGGGCACGGGGGCGATACCGTCGAAGGAACGGGCATCGCTTTCCGATTGCACCTTGGTGTACTGGTAGCGTTTGAACTGGGTGACCTTGAGGTCGATGTAGGGCTTCACCTGGGCTTTCTCCTTCAAGAGGGTTTCCATCGACTTCATCACCGGCTCATTCATAAAGTAGTTCTGGATGCAATGGTCGGCCAGATAGTTGGTGAGGCTGGCCAGTATCATGCCTTGGTGGTGGGCATAGTGTGCGCGCACAGGCACATGGTCTTCCTCGTCGAACGACTCGAAGAATCCCATGTTGTCATACATGTTCAATGATTTGAACCGCTGCATGTTGTTGTAAACAGCCCGATCGTTGATGCTGATAGTCATCAGCGAGCTGTAGGGCGAAATGACAATGCGGTCGGGCGTGGTGTTCTGGAACTTGAGGTAAGGAACGCCGAAAGCATGGTATTTGTAGTTTTGAGCGTCGTCAAGCTCGTTGTAGGCTGTTTCCGAAATACCCCAGGGTAGATCTTTCGTGGCATCGGAGGCGCGGGGACCTTTTTCTATGTTGGTGATAAAGGAACGTTGTGCTCGTATGGCAAAGCTGTAGGTCTCATCCATGAGGGTGTGACGGTAGGTGGGGAGGAAAATGAGCGGCATGAAGTACTCAAAGAGGGTACCATACCACGAGGCCACACCTTTGAATCCCTTGTATTGTACCAGCGTCTTGTCCAGGCAGAACCAATGCTTGTAGGGTGCGTCGCCCTGCGAGATGGTGAGGAAGCTGGTGAGGCGCGCTTCGGATGCGAAATTATTATAATGATAAGGCAGCAGCGATTGGTTGCCATAGTCAAAGCCGATGCTGAAGACATTGAGCTCTGGGTTGTAGAGTTTGGAGAAATCGGTGTTTTCTATCAGGCGCGATACTTGTGCCAGCAAAGGCTCACCCGCTTTGGGATGGTGTTGTGCAAGATAGCCCTTGACTACATAGAGGCAGGCCACAAAGTTGCCGCTGTCGCAGGTGGAGATGAAGTAGTTGGGCAGCTTCTCCAGCGTTGAGATGCGGTACCAGTTGAAGAGGTGGCCGTTCCATTTTTCAAGACGACAAACCGAGTCGATGATGTGCGTTAGGCGCTTCAGGGCCTCGTCGTGGCTGATGAAGCCCAGTTCGGCAGCCGAAATGATGGCTGTGAGCGAGTAGCCTATATTGGTTGGCGAAGTCTTGTAGTCGGCTTTGTTTTGTCGGTTCAGCTGGTAATTGTCAGGAACCAGGTAGTTGTTCTCTGCGGTGATGAGGGTGTCGAAAAAGTGCCAGGTGTCCATGGCAACCTTCTTCACCTCTTCGGTCTCCTTGGCGTTGAGGCTCTTGCGGTCTTGGGGGAATTTCTTGCCCAACCAGAACATCAGGAAGGGGGCTCCGCACCATGACACCACGCAGAAAAGCATGGCCAGGAAGTCTATCACACCGCCCCAGCTTATCAGTTCCATCACCAATACCAAAGCCGAAGCCACATAGTTGAACCAGAACTTGGTGATATAGTCGCCCAATGTGCCCTTGGTGCTCTTGGCGGCTTCGTCGCTGGTAATCCAGTTGAGCAGGTTCTTGTGTGAGAACCACAGGCGGTAGCAGGCGCGGATGGCCGCGTCGGTGTACATCCAGGCCTCCTTGGGTAATAGTGCAAACTGCACTATCGAGCGGTATACAATCACATTAAAGCCGCGTATCAGCGTGGCGTAATAATGGTAGCGTTTGCCGAAGTTGGGCAGCTTGGTCACCTGACCAAGGATGAAGAAGACGATGGGGCTGGCCACCGCAATTAAGGCCACAAGCAGATACCAAGCCGAATGTATGTTGGTGCCTCCGCTGAAGCCTATCAGGAGGGTCAGCATGATGGCCAGGCTCAGCATCGAACGGCGCAGGTTGTCGAAAATCTTCCAGCGGCCGATGGTGTTCACTTGGTTTTTCACCTGTTCGCCTCGTTCGTTATGCACCTTGTTCTTCAGCCAGCCAATAATCTGCCAGTCGCCACGGGTCCAGCGGTGGTGGCGTTTGGCATCGTCGATATAGTTGGAGGGGTTGTCGTCGAAAAGCTCCAAGTCGTTGATCAGGCCGCAACGGATGTGACAACCCTCTATGAGGTCGTGGCTCAGAATCAGGTTCTCAGGGAAGGTGCCCTTCAGGACTTTTTGGAATACCTTGAGGTCGTAAATGCCCTTACCGCAGAAAGAGCCTTCGTTGAAGATGTCCTGATAGAGCTCAAAAGAGGCTGTGGTATATACGTCCAGTCCGCCCAATCCGGCAAAGAGTTGCGCATAGCGGCTCTTGTTGGTGACTTCCACATCCACATTCACACGGGGCTGCATGATGCCGTAGCCGGAGTCGACACGGTGACCGTCTTTTGACAGTTGGGCACGGTTCAGCGGGTGAGCCATGGCGCCGATGAGTTTTTGGGCAGAGTAGAGCACCAACTCGGTGTCGGTGTCGAGGGTGATGACAAACTGGATTTTAGGCATATGACCTTGTCGCCATTGGCTGATGGTCTCGCAGCGGAAGCGCTTGGCTTTGTCGGCCTCGCTGGTCTCGCCCAGCAACAAATCGTTGAAATGCAGGATGGCACCACGTTTGCGTTCGTGACCCAGCCAGCAGTTCTCTCCGTCGCTCCAAGCCCTGCGGCGATAGACGAAGTTGAATATCTGCGAGCCGTATTTCTCGTTCAGTTCCTTTACCTTGGTGAGGCCTGCCTCCACCACCTCCTCGTCCCAGGGCATATCCTCGGTAGGGCCTGCAGCGGCATCGCCTATCAGGGTGTAGAAAAGGTTCTGGGGTCTGCTCTCCAAACGTTGGCCTTCGCTGGCGCGATTGATGTTGGAGAGGTAGTAAATCTCCAGCTGCTCCAGTAGCTCAACGGTCTTGGCCTTATTCTTGAGGATGGTGGGCATAATCACCATGGTGGCATATTCCTCGGGGATGAGGCCGTCCTGAAATTTCAGTTTGAAGGTGCTGGTGGGTTTGTGCAACCGGTAGAGCAATTGGTTGAATAGGTCTATCACCACCTGGCTCATCGGCACCCACAGAACGAGGGTGAGCAGCAATGTGGCTATATTGAATCCATAATAAGTGGCAGTTGCCCATATCGAAAACAACAAGCTCAGCAGCAAGGAGGCCAATACCACAATTCCTATATACCAGTGTGCGCGGGCGTTCCACCGTTTGGGCGGGAATAGTTGCCAGCCCACGTGCTCCCCCTTCTCGTCGGCCTTGGCCACCAATTCTTTCACCAAGTCAAACTCTGTCATGTGGCGCTTTTTGGCCAACCGTACAATCTGGTTGCGGTAGTCATCCTTGGTCTTGTCGTACATCTGGTCATACATGCCTGCCTTCTCGTTCTTAAGCATCCGCTCGGCATAGCTCACCTGGTCGAAAATCTCCGACATGGAGAGTTTGGTCATCTTCTTGAGCGAGTTGAAGAGATTCATCATCAGCAGGTTCTGCTTGGCCGACTCATTCAGCTTATCCATGTCGGCCGACGACTTGTCGGTGGGATTGTAGCTATAGGATTTGGCCTCGGTCAGTTGGTTGCAGAGCGAAGCCAACTCGCGTATTATTAAAGTCTTGGCCAAAGGAAGCAGGGCACATACTTCAGGGTAGGAGAGATAGTCTTTCTGCTTGGCCTGTATCTGCGACAAGTAGCGGAAAAGGAGGTTTTTGTCTACCTGGAAATGGCATTTATTGAAAGAGGACAACAGTAGGTCCTCAATAAGCTGAAGCCTTTTTTGGGGTATTTGGCGGAAACTTTTGCTGCGAAGGTCTACTTTCAGCACCTTTTCCTGCTCACTTATCATATAAAAGTTGTCGAGGACCCACTCGTTGGTGCTGCCTACAAGGCGCTGCGATTTGGTTTCCTCAACGAGCAATAGATAGTAATTAGTAATATCTTTAATGCTCTCTTTGAAAATATCATACGTGTTTTTCATGCGTATAATTTATTTAGAATTAGTTTACAAAAATACGAAGAAAAAATGAAAAAAAGAAATTTTTAACAAAAAAACCCATATTATGGATTCTAAACCCAAAGCAACCGAAAGAAATCGAAGCCCGAAAAAGGAGCCTTTTTTCCAAAAATACAAAAAAAAGTTGTATCTTTGCATCGAATTATTGTGCCCTACAGAATGGAAAATTACATTGTATCAGCGCGTAAGTACCGCCCCTCTACTTTCGAAAGTGTGGTCGGCCAACAGCATATTACCACCACCCTCAAGAACGCCATCCGCACCAACCAACTGGCCCAGGCATTCCTCTTCTGCGGTCCGCGTGGCGTAGGTAAGACCACCTGTGCCCGTATTCTTGCCAAGACCATCAACTGCACCAATCTCACCGCCGACATCGAGCCCTGCAACGAGTGCGAGAGCTGCCGCAGCTTCGACGACGGCTCTTCGATGAATATCTTCGAGCTCGATGCCGCCTCCAACAATTCTGTGGAGGACATCCGCGACCTCGTGCGCCAGGTGAGCATCCCGCCCCAGACAGGCCGCTACAAGGTCTACATCATCGATGAGGTCCACATGCTCTCCACCGCTGCCTTCAACGCTTTCCTCAAAACCCTCGAGGAGCCTCCTGCCTATGCCAAGTTCATCCTTGCCACTACCGAGAAACATAAGATTATCCCCACCATCCTCTCTCGTTGCCAAGTGTTCGACTTCAAGCGCATCCAGAGTGAGGACATTGTCAACCATCTGAAATACATTGCCGAGAAAGAGGGCATCCACTATGAGGAGGAAGCCCTTCACATCATTGCCCACAAGGCCGAGGGAGGTCTGCGCGACGCCCTCTCCACCTTCGACCAGTTGGTCAACTTCACCCAGGGCAACCTCACCCGCATCCTCTGCAACGAAAACCTCAACCTGCTCGACTCTGAATATTATTTCCGTCTGGTAGATTATTTCAGGCAGGGCGATATAGCCAATTCTCTTCTGCTCTACCAAGAGGTTATCGACAAAGGCTTTGATGGACAGCATTTCATCACCGGTTTGAGCGAGCATCTGCGCAACCTGATGGTGGCACTCGACCCTGCCACCCATAAGCTCATGGAGGTGAGCGACTCCTTCCGCGAGCGTTTTGGCGAGCAGGCAGTCAACTGCGGCTTGGCCTTGCTGTTGCGCTATCTCGACATCTCCAGCGATTACGAATATCGTTATAAGGAGGCCGGCAACAAACGCCTATTTATCGAGGTGGCGCTCATGAAAATGGCAGCGCTCATCTCCAACCCATAGATTGCAAGGTCGCCTCAGGCGGAGCACGGCAACAACAAGTCAGCACCCCCTCAGGTGCGACCTCTCGTTGTGTCCAAGCCTGAACCGACCATCACCGAGGACCAGCCCAAACCCACTCCTGCCCCCGTGGCACAATCCACACCTGTGGCACAACCCACACCCTCTCCCGTGGCTCAATCCACTTCCTCAACCGCGGCACCTTCTGCCCCCCAGCAGCCCCCAACCGCACATCTTTCCTCTCCTATGGGTCACTTGCGTCGTGTGGGAAGCGTCAGCATCAAGTCAGCCCCAGTCAACCTGCCCCCTGTTCAGGAGCAACCCCAGGTGGCACCACCCCTCGACGAGGCCAGGCTCCACGAGTGCTGGAATGCCATGCTCGAGGCCATGAAAGGAAAACTGCCCAAGCTGGCCGACCTGCTCAAAGACAGAGAGCTGCGCTTAGACGAGGAGGATATGTTCACTATCATCGTGAGCAACAGCTATATCGAGTCCGAAATCAAGCCTTACCTCATCCGCATGCTCACCTTTTTGCGCAGCAAGAGCGGTCGCCCAAACCTCAACTGCAAGACCGAGGTGGTATATGAAGAAAAGGAAGCCAAAGCCTACACCCCTCGCGACAAATACGACGTAATGCAGCAGGCCAACCCCGTCCTCGAAACCTTCCGCATTATTTTCCCCGAAGTCGACTACTAACCCCCCAACAATCCCCCCTCAAAAAGCATCTCCCTCCATCCTCTCTATCGCATCTATCCCCTCACCCCCCAAAAAGAAAAGAAATGACCTATATTTTCCTCGGCCTCCTGATTTTCTGCGCGCATTTGTTCAATGCGTGGTTCAGCCGTCGTCGTATACCCGATGTGTTGCTGCTGGTGGGTATAGGCATCCTCGTCGGCCCAGTTGCAGGATTCATCACCCCCGAGCAGCTCTCCTCCATTGGCCCTGTTCTCTCATCACTCACCCTGCTCTTTATTTTGTTCGACAGCGGCATCGACATGCGTCTCGACCTCGTCCGTCGCTATTGGTCGGGTGTGGTGCAGGTCACCTTGCTTTCCTATGCCGTCTCGCTGGCTGCAGTCACCCTTGTATGCTATTTTGTGGTGGGGCTGCAGGTGCAGACAGCCATGATGGTGGGCACCATGGTGGCAGGTACCGGAGCCTCCATCGTCATTCCCTTGGTCAACCAGATGAGGGTTACCGAGAAAGCCCGCGTCACCCTCACGCTCGAGTCGGCCATCTCCGGTGTCATCGCCATCGTCATCACCCTGGCCTTCATGGAAGGTTTCAAGCTGGGCAACGTCAGCGTACCCTCCATGTTGGGACGTGTCCTTGCCACCGTCATCGTCTCCCTCATCATCGGCCTTGCAGGCGGCATCTTTTGGTCCTCCTTGATGGAGCGCATCCGCAAGTTAGAGAACTCCATGTTCCTCACGCCTGCCTTTGTCTTTGTCATGTATGGCGTAACCGACCTTATCGGCTTCAGCGGTGCCATTGCCTCCCTCACCTTCGGCCTGGTGCTGGGCAACCCAGAGTATTTCCATGTCTCCTTTCTCCGCAAGCTCAAGTTTGGCGAAATGACGCCTCTCATGGACAACGAGAAAGGTTTCTTCAAAGAGTTTGTCTTCATCCTCAAGACCTATTTCTTTGTCTATATCGGCATCAGCATTCCCTTCACCAATGCCTGGGCATTCATCTATGGTGCCATTATTGCTGCGGTGCTCTGTGTGGTGCGTTTCGTGCTCATCTACATCGTGGGCAGAGAGAACACCGTCGAGGAGCGTCTTTCGGTCTCTATCCTGATTCCCAAAGGGTTGATTGCCGCCGTCCTTGCCTCCATCCCCGAGCAGATGAATGCCGCCGCAGGGGTCAACATCATCCCGCATGCCTCTTTCATCAAGCATATCGTCTATGCGGTCATTTTCTGCTCCATCATCTATTGCTCCATCCTGGTGCTGGTTTTCAGCAAGAAACTGATGATCCTCCAGCTCCCCAAGGAAGAAAAACAAGTATAGTCAATGAAAATACCTTTCTATAAATTCGACGGAGCCGGCAACGATTTTATCCTCATCGATACCCGCCAGCACGACCCCCAGCTCTCCCAAGAGGCCATCGCCTCCCTCTGCCATCGCCGTTTTGGCATAGGTGCCGACGGCCTGATGACCCTCCATGACGCTTCTTCCGATTTCGATTTCGAGATGCGCTATTACAATTCCGACGGTCGTCCAGCCGAAATGTGTGGCAACGGCGGCCGCTGCATCGCTGTCTTTGCCCATCTGCTGGGTGTCAAGGGAGGTGATAAAGAGCTCCGTTTCCTCGCCCCCGATGGTCCTCACGACGCGCAAATCCTCTCTTGGGACAGCCAAAGCCGCCGTGGCATGGTCTGTCTGGGCATGAAGGATGTGGCGAAAGCCGAAATCCGTCCGGTGCTGGATGGCACCCTGCTCAATACCGGTGTGCCCCATTATGTGCAGCAGGTGAAAGAACTCTCCCATTTCGACGTAGAAGGGGAGGGGCGACGCATCCGCCACCTGCCTGATTTGGGACCTCAAGGAGCCAATGTCAATTTCGTCGAACCCCTTCCCAACGGCACCCTCCAGGTGCGCACCTACGAGCGTGGCGTTGAGGGTGAGACCTGGTCCTGCGGCACCGGCGTGACGGCATGCGCCATCGTCACCGGACATGAGCAAATCGCTACCGCTGGCGGCGATTTCCGCGTCACCTATACCGAGACCCCTATGGCTTACACCCATGTGCAACTCACGGGTCCTGTATCCTTCAATTTCAAAGGAGAATTTTATCTGTAGGCCACTTCGTTTATTTGCACACAATTAAAGACTTAGGTATAAATAATAAACCAATAAACAAACCCTCTATAACCAATAACCTATAAGCCAATAAACAAACTCTTTAACCAATAACCTATAACCAATAATCAAACCCTCTATAACCACTAACCTATAAACCATAAACAAACCCTCTATAACCAATAACCTATAACCAATAACCTATAACCTATCAACTGTATCTCATGGACCTCTTTTCTACCCCTGCTCCCGATAGTGCCCGTCAACGTGTGGCTGAGCTCACCCAGCTCATCGACCATTACAATTACGAATACTACATGAACGACCGCTCGCTGGTGAGCGATTTCGAGTTCGATGCCCTCCTGCGCGAGTTGATGGATTTGGAACGCCAGTACCCCGAGCTTTCACTCCCCACGTCGCCCACCCGCCGCGTGGGTGGCGAGGTCAACAAGACCTTCCGTCAGGTCACCCATCGGCTGCCGATGCTTTCCTTGGGCAACACCTATAGTATCGAGGAGATTGAGGATTTCGAGGCCCGCACCCGCAAGCTGCTCGATGGGGTTCCTTTTACCTACACCTGCGAGCTCAAGTACGACGGCGTGGCCATCGGTCTCACCTATCGCCGTGGCGAGCTGGTGCAGGCCGTCACCCGTGGCAATGGTGCCGTGGGCGACGACATCACCGCCAATGCCCGTACCATTCCCACCATCCCCTTGCGCCTCCGTGGCGAATACCCTGCCGACTTCGAGGCCCGCGGCGAGGTGGTCTATCCTTTCGATGCCTTTGAGGCCATGAACCAGCAGCGACAGGCCGACGGCGACGAGCCTTTTGCCAACCCGCGCAATGCCGCCAGCGGCTCCCTCAAGCTGCAGAACTCTGCCGAGTGTGCCAAGCGCAAGCTGATGTTCTGCATGTATTTCATGATGTTCCCAGAGGGTGATGCCGACTTGGCACCCCAATACAATACTCATTTCGGCCGCCTTGAGGCAGCCAAGCAGATGGGTTTCAAGGTCCAGCCCTATATCCGCGAGTGCAAGGATATCAACGAGATTAAAGCCTTCATCGACCATTGGGACACCGCCCGTTGGAACCTGCCTTTCGGCATCGACGGCGTGGTTATCAAGGTCAACCAAACCACCCTCTGGGACCGACTGGGCATGACTGCCAAGTCGCCCCGATGGGCCATCGCCTACAAGTTCAAGGCCGAGCGTGTCAGCACCCCCTTGTTGGAGGTTACCTATCAGGTGGGGCGCACCGGCGTGGTCACTCCTGTGGCCAACATGAAACCCGTGTGGCTTGGCGGCACCACCGTCAAGCGCGCCACCCTCAACAATGCCGACTTCATGGCCAAATTGGATATCCACGAGGGCGACTATCTTTTGGTGGAGAAAGGTGGCGAAATCATACCCAAAATTGTGGGTGTCGACCTCGACCAGCGCAAGCCGGGTGCCAAGCCCATCGCCTACACACAGGTCTGTCCCGTCTGTGGCACTCCTTTGGTGCGCGCCGAGGGCGAGGCAGGTTACTACTGCCCCAACCAGGACGGTTGCCTGCCACAGCTGTTGGGCCATCTTGAGCATTTTGTCAGCCGCAAGGCCATGGATATCGACAGCCTTGGCAGCGAACGCCTCAAGATGCTTTACGACGCGGGACTTGTGCGCAATGTCGCCGACCTCTACGACCTCCGTCGTCAGCAGTTAGTGGGTCTCGACAGCTCCAAGTTCGCCAATGCCGCCACCGCCCAGTTGCAGGAGTTCTCCCTTGATGCAGAAGGGCAGGAGGGAGGCTCTTCCGCCACAGCTCCCCGTGCCGCCACCATTCAGGAGAAGGGTGCCGACAACATCCTCAAGGCGTTGGAGGAGTCCAAGCAGGTGCCTTTCGAGCGCGTGCTCTACGCCCTCGGAATCCGTTATGTGGGTGAGGTGGGTGCCAAGAAGTTGGCACGCTACTTTGGCAACATGGAGGCGCTCATGGCCGCCTCGGTCATGGAGTTGGCCATGGTGGAAGATGTGGGAGAGGTCACCGCCGTGGCGGTCTTCGACTATTTCAACAACCCGCATCACCGCCAGATGGTGGAGCGGTTGAAGCAAGCCGGATTGCAGATGCAGGTGGTCGACAACCGTATCAGCAACGTCCTTGAGGGCATGACCATCGTGGTCAGCGGCACCTTCAACCATTTCTCTCGCGACGAGATCAAAGCCTCCATCGAGCAGCACGGTGGCAAAGCCAGCGGCAGCATCAGCAGCAAGACCACCTATCTCCTTGCCGGAGCCAAGGTGGGCCCCGAAAAGCTCAAGAAAGCCGAAAAACTCGGTGTCCCCCTCCTCACCGAAGAAGAATACCTGACCATGATAAACCAGAAGTGACTCAAGCTGACATTAAACTATCAACTATCAATTCACAACGATAGTGTAAACATCGAAAGAAATGAAAAACACGAAAAATCAAGCTAAAGCTTGTTTGGAGGATGAACATGAATGGGGTGAAGTTGGGGACGGTTTTACACGAATTATCATGAATTAACCAAGAATGGCTGGCGCGGACTTTTGGTGTCTCGCAGAAAACGCAGAGAAATTAGGGCAAGCTAATGCCATCAGTTGCGGCAGATTTGTAATCTGACGCAAAATACTATAAGGATTTTGCAATCCGTAATGCAATAACTCTCGCAGAAAACGCAGAGAGATTGGGGCAAGCTAAAGCTTTGGAAAACTCTCGCAGAAATCGCAGAAAACGCAGAGTTTACTTTCAACTTTCAATAACCAATAACCTACATTAGTATCAATAACCTATAACCAATAAACATTCAATTATTGAACATCGAAAAACACGAATGGGCAAGCTAAAGCTTGTTTTTATTAACACGAATTACCATTAATTAACCATTAATGGCTGGCGCGGACTTTGATTTCTCGCAGAAAGTGCGGAAAACGCAGAATGATATGGGCAAGCCAAAGCTTGGGAGAACTCTCGCAGAAATCGCAGAAATCGCAGATTTCACTATCAACTTTCAACTCTCAACTAACAACTTTCAATAACCAATAACCTATAACCAATAACCATTAGTATCAATAACCAATAACCATTAACCTCTCAACAAAAGCTATAGGAAAAAATCATCCAGATTATACTCACATTTCCCAACGTACTCAAACCAGTTCCCGTTCCATTGGTACTTTAATCCATACCCTGACGGCCAGTCGTTCTTGTTGATTTCGGCAATCACGAACGCGGGAGCTCCCTCGTTATCATCAAAGTGATTCAAGCTGATGAGGACGGCATCCGCATAGTCAATAGGTGGATGATGCAATCCACCACATTCCACTTCAATCCTGTCGTATTGTCTTCCGTTTGCATGAAACAGTCTCTCTTTCTCTAAACGACCATTCTTGAGAGAAAAGGCGCTGATATATTCCTCAATCACATTTCCGTGCCGTATTGCGAAGACACTCGTCTTGATTATGTAATACACATTCCCTTGTTTGTCTCTTACCTCACAGAGCTCTTCCAACTGCCCCATTTCGTCTTGCAGGGAGGTAGTGTCTAATGCCCTATTGTCATGCAATTGGAGGATATTGTAACAAATGGTAGCATACATAGGTGGGCAAGGGATAGAGTAGACGCGTATCTTCCCACAATCTTTCCACAGCATACAGGTCTCATAGTCATCGCATGAATACCTATGATATCCCACATTGTCGCTCTGATCGATAAAGTCAGGATGTGCAATCAGGTAATTGTATACTGCATCAAATCGGGTCTCCACCTCCGTATTACGAACGATGCTGTCAATAGCATTCTCATATTCGCATTGCTCTATTTCTTCCTCCTGAGTAGAAAGGTCAAGCTTCTCCCCATTCCGGCAAGACACAAGTGCCGCCCCGAGGAACAAAACTGCCACAAAAAGTGTCGTTTTTCTTGTCTTCACGTTACTATTTTTTAGAAAGTTGATTAATATCCAGTACAACTTGCAGAAGGTTTCCATTATTATTCAATCACCCCAACAGCCAGAACCAACTAATTTGCTGGACAAATTTCGATTAGAACGATTAAAACGCATCTGATAAATAACAGTCAGAATAGCGTAACATTTTTTTTCGCCCCATAGCAATTAATACCAGTTGATAGAAACAGCATATCCGGTATAGAAGCCATGGGGTAAGTCGATTCATTTGAGAACGTGCCTGTTCATTTAATCCTATGTCAATTATTCCAACTGTTTCCTGTACACCGCATCTAATGTTTGGCCATCCTTGTCTTTCCAGACAAGCCAGCCGTTGTTGCTGCTGCCAATGCAAAAGTCGGAGGCTGTGCTGGGACTTGGAAAAGTTATGTCTGACTCTAATTCAAGATTGTCGCCGTTGCTGAAAGAATAATCTGTTAGAAGTTTTTCCCGCTTTTCTTTCCACTTAAATGATGGAACAGACGACTTTGCAAGTTCACTACCGTTTAAGACGGTAAAGCCATTGGTGTCATAAAAACCTTTTGCGTCGCAACCGCGTCCTTTTGTATAGAACAAATGTTTCTCTTTCTGTTTGACAACATCAAAGATATTGCAACCAATAAAGGAAGTGAGAAACTTAACATCCTCAAAGAATCCGTCCATATCATCTTTTCTGTATTCGGGAAGATTAGGTGCTTTGGGGGTCTGCTTATTTTCGTTTAAGACAAACGTATTGGATTCCTTTGCCTCTGCGATTGCTCGATGCTCCAAGTACTGCACATCGGCCTTTGTCATTGCAGCATCTTTGGAGATGAACAATAGCGCTTTTTGCCAAAAAGATTTCTTGCTGTCGTGGTCTTTCACCCGCTCACGGAAGTTCTCAGTCTCACCAATGTATGCCTTGGGCTTAGTAGCCTCATCCTCTCCCAACAAAATATAAAAGGCTGGTGTTTGCAATTCGGGTCGCTCATTCAAGATTGAGAGATTCGCGCGAGGAATCACATACATCTGGCAAATCTTATTACTGATGAATACATATTGAGTTCCTTTCGGATCCCCGTCTATCAGATATGTAGTTACTGTTTTGCCCATATATTATCTTTTCTTATAGTTGTTAGCGTAATAATCGAAATACCAAGCAATGAAATTACAATATACATGGAATCTCAGACCTTTTTTTGTCTTTTTTTTATTACGGTATTTTTCGGCATATTTTAAAAACAATTCTTTTGACCAATCTTTTTCCTCGTATTCTTGCTTAAAACGTTTCCAAATATCATCACTCCACGCCCCATAACGTAGTTTCTTTAGTTTGTTGCAATCTAAACCTAAGGTATCTATATCCTTTTGCACCTTTTCTTTTTCACGGCCGGCTGGTAAAATACTACCATCAAGGCTATATGTAATCAATTCTTCACATGAAGGGTTGTGTGGATTCAATATTTCCAATGGTATGTTACCTCTTTTTTTATCACAATGCTCTGCTTTATTATCACAAACAGCACACATATTAGAATACAAAAGTGATTGCTGCTTATGCTCTTCTTCTGAATACGGAGAATCTTGATGGTGTTTCTGGGGAATATAATGTTCAATAGTGCAGGTGTCTGTTTCTATTCTACCCATACAATATGCACATATATACCCTTGCTCATCCGACAAACTTTGCCGTACAATTTTTTTTTCAGCAAAGCCATCATATGTTGCATCTGGAGTTTCTCTATATTCTGCCAATTCCTTGGGCTCTTTATTTCGGTTATTGATATATTTCATTCTGCCAAATCATCAAATAAAGATTCTGCTTTTACTGTTGAAATATCTTCAGGTCCTAAAGTTATTTTTAGCTCATTCAGTAATTCCTCTGCTTTATTGTAATCTTTTGCATCCATTGAATTATAAAACGCCTTAATTAGATTGGCACCCTGTGAACTTCTTTCTGACACCTTGAAATAATCTTCAAGTATCGAGTTTACGTCGCGTCCATAGGAATAGTTGTTTGAATCAACGGTTTTGCCATTGTTGATTTCATGTATTTGCTCTTTTTGTAGATTGCCTATCAATATCGGATTATGCGTAGTAATAATGACATGAGACAATTTATTATATGATTGAAACATGGATACATATTTCTGTTGCCATTGAGGATGTAAAAAGACATCCGGCTCATCAAGTAGATACAGGAGGTTTTTGTCCTCTTCGAACACATAATTTGCACCCAAAGTAAGAACAATTTGCTTTTGCCCTTCACTTAATCTGTTTAAATCCAACTCATCTCCATTATCTAATTTCCAAGAAATATCTATTTCGGATAGTAGGTCGTCATATAATAAAGTATCAAGGATTGTGAACGCAATATCTTTCCGAGATGTGTTTAATTCATCAAATGCATATTTCAAATTGATGGTTCCTCTAAAACCATAAGTCAAAGTGTTCTCCTCTTCTAGATATTTGTCCGCATATATGTCTATTGTTTCAAAAAACTTTGTTGCGACATTTCCTTTAATTCCCCACCATTGTTCATCATTGTTTTTTGCCCATGATGGTTTTTTAAAAACAAAAACTATATCACAATTGTTTTTGTCAATCGATAGGAAATCATTTATAAATTGCACGTCTCTTGTCTCATCGGACATTAATATAGATAAAACAAGCATCGAAAGATGTTCTGGCTTAATATAAATAAACGGGCGTTCTTTGGGCAGATTCAGGGGAGATAGAGTATATTGATTATTAACCTTTATTATTTCCTTCTTGTATTTTCCCTCAAAATGCTCACTTAAAGTTCGAAGATGGTCAGAAATACCAGCATAGCTGAGTATTGTTTTTGTAGGGAGCAGATTGCTCATGCCTCCATATTCTTTCTCTATATGTGCAATTGAAACCTCTTCCTTATCTATCCATATTTGAGGAACATATTTCCCATTTTTTGTTTTACTATGAATCTCTATTGTATGATTAATTCCAAATAGCGGATAGTCATAAACAATTTGATATCCTTCAACATATGCAGCGTCGCGGTCGTTTAATATGAAGAATTTATGCAGATGACCAAAGATGTCCGCTATCAACTCCAAAATTGTTGACTTCCCACTTCCATTTTCACCAATCAACACTGAAAGATTATTTTTGAAATTAATCTTAAAATCTTTCAGAATATAGAAATCATCAACCGATAAACTTTTTATCCTCATAGTTGAATGTTCTTGATGTTATAAGTTTGTCCATATCATAGGATTCGTAATAATGTTTGCAACGATATTAGAAGCAACATCCGAGCCAAAAGATTTTAATTTTGATATTATGCCATTCTTCGCTTTTTCTTTATCATCTTTTGATTCATCAACCACCTTCTTTAATTCCTTTATTTGCTTGCCTGTCAAATCATCCTTTATTGCTTCGAGGAACATGTTTATAGCATAAGACTGTTCCTGATTCTGTGACTGTTTATTTGTATTGTTGATAGCAATGTTTATTCCATTTCCTTTCTTCTCATTATTCTCTTGGGGAATTATTGTTGGTTGATTGGCGAAAGCCTCTAATATTGCCAATAACTTTTGTTGTTGTTTCAACCTTATTGTCAGCTTGCTTGTCTCTTCAAACTCAACTACATATTTATCATGAGGGAAATGTATGCTTAGAAATCTTTTTGTAGCGGCAAGCCACTTCTCGTACTTCCCCTTATCAGGGTATTCATCATATGGAAAATATCCACCATGATGTTGAAGCGTCGGAATCATTTCCTTTAATTCTGCAATAAGTACGTCTATTGTAACGTCTGCCATATTACACAAATAATTTTGTTTCAAAATCTATTATTGCTTTTTTTCTTGCATCTTGGGCTCTCTGCTTTAATTGTACCATCAAGTCTTTTTGTCCTTTTACATAAGACACTATTTCATTCTGTATGTTCAATGGAGGTAATGGTATTTGAATGTTTTTTATCTTCTCTTGGTTTACAATTGGTAATGTGGTCTTGGATTGCTCAGCTGTTGTAATATCCTTATTGGCATTCATATAGATAAAGGCGAATTCGGGTAATATAGAGTGTCTATCCAAAGTAAGCCCTGTTATTTGCTGATTAGAAGAAGCTATATCATCACTCACAATGCCTACTTTCCCAACGGTAGACCCGATACCCACAAATAACAAATCTCCTTTATAAAATATACGTGCCTTTTTATCCACAATAGCTTTTTGTGTGAGTGTTCTTTCACTCTTCCCCAAATACATATCACCATCTATGTCCGAGGGTGTATAAAACTTAATATCGCCACCAAAATATTCTGGCTTATTGGTTGGGGGTGTTGTGCCAGTATTAATTTGTTGTATCAGTTTCCGCAGTCTAACGACCTCGTATTTACTGCTAATAACATTGTCCCCATTCCATATATCCCAACGCAGAAGAGTCTCTTTGTATCTTATAAATTGCAAGACATTTCCATGCTCTAATTTATGTAATGTGAATTGTTCAATACCTAATTGCGTATTAATGTATTGCTTTATTTTTCCCCCATTGTTGGCAACTTGTTGTTCGTATTGCTCTGCCAAAGAAATGGAGTTCTTGTAGGCTGTAACTATTGTATTTTGTTCTTCCAATGAAGGAAGGGGGATTTGTAAGTCCAAAAAATGATTAACATCTATTCTTTGCCTATTGGTTGTGCCTCGACTGCAACTTTGAGCATATTTAATAAATGGTTTTGTGCAAGATAGCAACTGTAGGTATGAAGGATTCAATTTCTCTTTTTCAACATCATATACAGGGAAATCTCCCGTTACCACAGCACCGTTCAAGTCTCCGGAAACAATTCCAAATGCACCATTACGGGCATCAATCTTGGACATTATAAATTGCCCTTCAGTTACACGATATTGTTTCTTTGTTCCAATGTCTTTTCCTAATTTGATGCCTCGTAATACAGCCCCTCCTCCATTTGTTTTTACTGTAACTTGCTTATATTCTACATTATCTTTAATAATGACAACATTACGACTTGGCTTTAATAGCACACCGATACTTACAAATGGATAACGATTAGTAAATCCTAAATCATTACCCAATACATGTGCCACACTCCAATTTATCAAATTCTGATATGGCACTATATGGAGATACCTCATCAATGTCAAATCACCTTTTCCCATGAGCCTCCATTTATTTGCTTATACATAATGTTGTTATTGACCTTGTATGCGTAATGTAGAGTCTCTGATTTCCACAGATTGTTCTCTGTCCTATAAGGAACATACTCTTTAAGCAGGTCATTCAGTTCATTCTCACATTCAGCACCAGTGGTCGTAATACCAGCCTTTTCAATCTGGGCGACTGGTATCTGATAATCGAATAATTGTTTAACGACTGGCTTTATCTCCTGCTCAATTTGAGCTTTCAGATTCTTTAATTCTGCCTTCTTGTTTTTTATGTCTGTTCTGGAATTATTCTTGTTGTTAATGAACTCTTGAAGATCTGCAAGTTGTGGTGCATATTGAGATTCTATTTGAATCCGTGCTTCTTTTTGCGCGTTTAAATACTGCTCTTTTTCTTCCTGAGTAAATTTCTTGAAGAATAGAATGCTTGGTTTTACTGTTGCTCCAGAAGCAGCAAAAACATCTTGCGGTAAGGAGGTGATAAGAATTATCTTTGCCATCCCCTCAAATTGTTCACGAACAGATTGAAGATTTGTTGTATTCAAAACACCTTCGGGTAGAACAATTCCCAAGCGGCCTCCAGGTTTCAAAAGTCGTAAGCAACGTTCTACGAAAAGTACCTCGGTTAAACCACTTAATTTACCAACATCATAGAGACCCAAAAGTGATTTGCCAACATTGTCGTTGACCTGAGACATCGCCTGTTGATATACCTCTTTCCCATATTTGTTTTCATATTCCGCTATTTTCTTGGGGTCTGTTATACAATCAGCTGCGGTTATCTCCAAAGATTTCTCAACGCGTGATCCAAAAGGTGGGTTTGTGAGAATCACATCAAAACGGTTTTCAAATATTCCGTTGATATTTAATAAGCCATCCCGATGGTGAACACCGCAATGTCCATCTCCATGCATAATCATATTCATTTTGGAGGTATGAGCCATACGAGGGTTGGCATCTGTGCCAAAAATACAATCGTTGGCGAGGTGATGTAATCTGCCACCTTCGTAAGAGGTGTCTAATTCACGCTCTAATGCTTCGATATAGCGATTGAGCTTTGCACGTTCATCATCAGTTGTTTCTGACTCTGGGGAATAGTCTTCGCCTAACACGGATTTTGTGATCTGTTCCTTTTGCTTTTTAATGTCCATCTCTATCTTCTCGCGAACATATTCAAAGGCTTTAATCAGAAATCCACCACTACCACAACACGGATCACAGATTATCTCTCCTTCCTGCGGGTCGAGTAATTCAACCATAAAATCAACAATGGTTCGGGGGGTGAAGAACTGGCCTAACTCACCGCGGAAAGTTTTGCCTAAAAACTTCTCAAATGCGATACCTTTCACATCATCAGACGTTGTCGAGAGATTGTATTTCTGTAATTCTTTTACTATTGCCTCGAAACTTGTTTGTTTTATCTTTATAGAGTCATTGGGGTCAAACAAATCGTCTTTCTCGAATTCATCTTTTGTTAGTTCAAACCAATAATCCATGTAAGGAATGTCGTCTTTCGGTCCATTTCTTTTTACATTGACCGGACGGATATTTTTCTCATAATGGGCTTCTTCTTTCTTGAATTGTTTCAAAGAAAAGACATTGTCTTCGTTGGGATTCCGCTCATATCGTATCTTCATGAACAGGATTTTGCTGATTTCATCAAATGCAGCTTCTGGAGACAGTTTGTCGTTGTTTCTAATAATGTTGTGGCATCTAAACAGAAGTCGGCTAAACTCATCGCGGGTAAAACTCTTTGTTCGATTTATTATCTCTTGAAGTTTCTTTTTGTCATTCAATTCTTCAAGAGAAGGAATGTCTAGAATCTCATCCCCTAAATCCTTGGGAAATCCTTCAAGATTAACTTTGAAAACTTTAGTCTGTTTGAGATTTGTTGTTACAAAAAAGGGAGCTTTTGTATATCGGGCATAGTGAGATCCCTGTTTGTAATCATCTTCGGATATGTTAATGCTTTCTGCTTTGCACTCCACTACAATTACAGGAGCTTCTTTCTCTACTTTTTCAGGAGAAGCCCAAATAACAATGTCTGCACGTGCTTTTCCTGTACCACGTTTATTTCCTTCTGCAACTGTGACCTCCTGTTGCATTTGCTCTAATTCGTAACCATAGTTATTCACCAAACGCTTAATATACTCTTGGCGTACTTTTTCTTCAGGGGTAAGTACCAACCATCTGTCTTTTAATGGCGCAAAAATTTTGTTGTCTTTTATCTGTATTTCCATAATTGCTACAATAATATCAATTTTTTACAGAATCATATCGGCATTGATTATCTGTTTTTCATTTCCTACTTGAGTGTGGATTCCTCGTCAAACATATTGCGGGTTACCAATTATATATAAAAAATGCAAATGTACGCAAAAATATCAAAACTAGTTCCTTATTAAATGGTGATCTTTTTAATTATATTGATGATTAGTATTATTATTCCATCTGCAAAAATACTCATTTTTTTTGGAATGGCAAAAAATAAAACCCTAATTGGTCATAAGGTTTAGGGCAGATTCGCCCGTCACAGCGGATGATCCAGTTGTGGCTCGTTGTGTCGGATGTGCAATCCGACACAAGTTATTATTAGGATTTTTAATTCGTTTTGTTTTTATCATTCTCATTATTATATAATTACAACGTCCAACAAACCATTCTCCCCAGTATAGTCCATTGTTGAGCTGTATTTGTATTGATTTGGTGAATTAACAATTTCTTGTCTGACAGGATTCTGACGGTATTAACTTAGTCATTTGAATTAGTCACTTATCAAAAAAGTGATCAAGTTGAAAATAATACGTCTTTTTTGCGAAACACAGATATTTAATTCGTCAATTCCCTGTCTCGCAATAATTAACGGACGATATATGGTCATTTACGTTTAACCCAATACAACGCTGGCAGGTGGTGCCAACCTTAGTCATTGCCAGCCACCGCCGTCGGCCGCGAGCTGCGCAAGGCGCTGAAGGGCCTCTTAGGGAGGAAGGGCAAGTAGCAATCCGTTACAGTTTCAGTTGTTTCAGTTGAAAACTTGAAACACAAATTCCCCTTTATAATATTTATAACTAAT
>JAEEHQ010000031.1 GCA_016280915.1 Bacteroidales bacterium | reverse complement strand
TCACTTTCAGACGACTTCATCCTCTTTGTCCAGACTGAACTAAACCTTCGCCCTAGAAAAAATTTGGATTATTCTTCCCCGAAACAAAAATTCTTACTATCTTTGCACAACAGTGTTGCACTTCAAGGTTGAATCTATAGAAAGGCATTTCTGAATAATGGGGAAATAAAAATAAAAGAACTGCGTTATTAAGCCATTCGTGGGCACAACAATCGCATCCGCCCACCTCTGAATAAAAAAGATAATGGAAAGTAATAATCCCATCGCATCGCTGCAAAGACTGGCCGAACTACTAAAAAAAGAGATGGCTTACGAACGCGAAGCCTATGCCCAATCGCTTACTGCCGACCGTATTGGAAGCCGCATGCAGGAGCCCGGCTGCCGCTACCCCATCACCCTGGGCCGCAACGAGTACAACGCGCTAGACCAGTTGGTGCTAACCCTCACCTACGAAGTGGCAGAGGATGAAACCGACATAGAATTCGAGCCCGGCAAGCCTGTGAGCCTTTTTTACCTATCCGACAACGGACAGAGTGTGAAAGAACTGCCCTACCAATGCTTTGTGGAACAGGCCGACGTAGGCATCATGGGCATTACGCTGCCCTACAAAAGTGCCCTACAATCCATAAAAACCCTGGACGAAAACCACCTACTGGGAATACAGATAGGAATTGACACTACCAGCTATCGGGTGATGCTGGATGCCCTATCGCAAGCCATGCATAGCGACAACGAGAAATTCGTCCATCTGCGCGACACCCTCATCGGCCCCCTACATCCTTCATACCGCAACCTACCGCGACTTTCCTTCCCTTGGCTCAACCTCAGCCAACAGGAAGCGGTTCAAAAAGTGATAGAGGCACAAGAGGTCTCCATCGTACATGGCCCTCCAGGAACGGGCAAGACCACCACTTTGGTAGAAGCCATCATCGAAACCCTGCAACGGGAAACACAGGTCATGGTATGCGCCCCCAGCAATGCCGCTGTGGATTGGATTAGCGAACAGCTATCGCGACGTGGGGTGAACGTGTTGCGCATAGGCAATCCCTTGAGAATGAGTAACGAGATGTTGGATTGTAGCTATGAGCGACGCTACGCGGCACATCCCGACTATGCTGAGTTATGGAACATCCGCCGGACGCTACGAGAAGGCCATGTGGGAGATGGCAAGTCACGCGAAAAGCAGGCACGGCTAGCCAAATTGAGAGACCGCGCCACAGAGCTGGAAATCCGCATCCAATATGACCTTTTCGACCAAGCCCGCGTGGTTTCCTGCACCCTTATCGGTAGTGCCTACCATATCTTGGAGCACAAACACTTCTCCACCCTTTTCATCGACGAAGCCGCACAGGCATTAGAGCCAGCGTGCTGGGCGGCCATACTGAAGGCCGACCGCGTCATCTTTAGTGGCGACCACCAGCAGCTGCCGCCCACCATCAAATGCTTGGAGGCAGCCCGTGGGGGATTGGACCAAACCCTGATGCAGAAAGTAGCCAAGAGCAAGCCTGAGAGCGTGTCGATGCTGACCGTGCAGTACCGGATGAACAAAGAAATCATGGGGTTTTCGTCCCGCTGGTTCTACCACGGCAAGCTGACGGCGGCACCCCAGGTGGCCAACCAGTTGGTGTCGCCCATCGACACTCCGCTGATGTGGTTAGACACGTCGCAATGCCACTTTGGCGAAAAGGAGAGTCGCACCCTCAGTCGTAGCAACGCCGAGGAGGCACGGCTGCTGATACACACCCTGCGCGACTATATAGAAATGATTGGTATTGGCAAGATACAGGATGAACGGGTGGACTTTGGAATCATCTCACCCTATCGGGCACAAGTGAGACTGATAAGAAAACTGCTGCGTTGGCAACGCTTCTTCCGCACGCTGAGAAAGCAGATTTCGGTGAACAGCGTTGACGGATTCCAAGGCCAGGAGAGGGACGTAATCATCATCAGTATGGTACGTGACAATGAGAAGGGCACCATCGGATTCCTGCGCGACCTGCGGAGAATGAACGTGGCCATTACCCGAGCAAGAATGAAGCTCATCATCTTAGGCAATGCCGAGACACTTGAAAAACATAAGTTTTATAGAGAATTGATTGAGTATGTAAAAGAGCATGGCGATTTTGTGGTGTTGCCCGACCCGAACGAAAATAATGCAGAGGCGGAAACAACACCAGAGGCAAAGGATTAGCTGCCGGAAGTGCCCTCTTGAAATGTTAAAAATTTGTTATAATTACAAAAAGTCCGTATATTTGCACTTTAATTTTTCAAAAAGAATGAATTTAAACACAGTAATAAAGCATTAATTATCAACCAAAAATCCTTATTATGAAAAAAATCGTATTAGTTGCAGCCATGCTGCTGGCATTTGTTGGAGCCAAGGCTCAAACCAACATTCAAGAAATGTACGACTTCAACCGTGGTCACTTTACCACAACCCTTGAGATGTTCAAGGGTGATAACTGGGGTAGCACCTTCTTCTTCAACGATATCTATCACCCGTTCGATTTTCCGGAACCCGTAGGCTACTACACCGAAATCAGCCGCGCCCTGAATTTCTGGCACGGTACAGCTTTGGACCCCTTCAGCCTGCACGTGGAGTGGAACGGTGGAAATAACGCTAGAAACTGCTGGCTCTTTGGTGTGGAGTATTTCCTGCACAACTCCGACTTCACCAATACTTTTACTTTCGAGCTGATGTATAAAGACATCCGCGGCATGCAGAACTACCTGCCTTTCCAGTTCACTTTCGTGTGGGGCATGCAACACCTGTTTGGTGTGTACGGTCTGACGTTCTCCGGTTTCTTGGATGTGTGGAGCGAAAACACCTTTGGCGACAACTCCCTCGTTGTGCTTTCGGAGCCTCAGATTTGGTATAATATCGGTCAGTTCTTCAACTGCCCCAACTTGATGATTGGCGGCGAGGTAGAGATTGCCTACAACTTTGCAGGCGGCTGGCACACTGGCCTCGAATGGGCCAAGAACGAGGGTTTCAACGTGGCTCCTTGCGCTGGCATCAAGTGGGCTTTCTAAATTTATTTGGTATAACCTAACACATGAACTATGCTTAAGAAAGTATTTGGGTTCGACCCCAACGTCACCAGCATCAGGACCGAGATCATAGCCGGCATCACCACCTTCCTGACGATGGCCTATATCTTGGCCGTCAACCCCGGCATCTTTAGTGCCCTGGCCGACCAAGGCATGCCCACCGATGCCGTCTTCACCGCTACCGCTCTGGCAGCCATCGTGGGTACACTCATCATGTCCGTGTGGGCCAAGAAACCTTTCGGCTTGGCTCCAGGCATGGGACTGAATGCCTTCTTTGTTTACACCGTCTGTCTCGGCATGGGTTACAGCTGGCAATTTGCCCTGACGGCCATTCTGATTGAAGGTATTATCTTTATCTTGTTGTCTATCTTTAAGGTGCGCGAGCTGATTGTGGACTCTATTCCCACCAGCATGAAGGCCGCCATCAGCGTGGGTATTGGCCTGTACATTGCCTTCATCGGCTTGAAGAGCGCAGGCATCATCGTCCACAGCGACGCCACTTTTGTCACCCTCTTTGATCTGACCGACCGTAGCGGCCTGCTGGCCCTCATCGGCATCTTCATCACCAGCTTGCTGGTGGTGCTGAACGTCAAGGGCGGCATCCTGTGGGGCATCCTTGTCACCACCCTCATCGGCATCCCCATGGGTGTTACTCAATTCAATGGCGTTGCCTCGGTGCCGCCTTCGATTGAGCCCATTTTCTTCCAGTTCGAATTCCACCACATCTTCACTTGGGATATGCTCATCGTGGTCTTCACCTTCCTGTTCATCGATATGTTCGACACCATCGGCACCGTGGTAGGTGTTTCGATGAAAGCCGGCATGGTGGATGAGAATGGTAAGATTGACAAGATTGGCCGCATTCTGATGGCTGATGCCGTTGCCACCACCGTAGGTTCCTGCATGGGTGCCTCCACCACTACCACCTATATCGAGAGTGCAGCTGGCGTGGGCGAAGGGGGCCGTTCGGGTCTCACCGCTTTAGTGATTGCCATCTGCTTTGCTTTGGCACTTTTCCTAAGCCCGCTTTTCTTGGCCATTCCCGCTGCCGCCACAGGCCCTGCCCTGGTCGTCGTGGGTGTGATGATGTGCTCCAGCATCTCCAAGATCGACTGGAACGATTACAGCGAAGCCATCCCAGCTTTCCTCACCATGCTGCTGATGCCGCTCTGCTACAGCATCTCTGAAGGCATCATGATTGGTGTAATCGTTTTCGTTGTCCTCAACGGTCTTAGTGGCCACGGCCGCGCCAAGAAAATCAGCATCACCATGTGGGTGCTGGCCACACTCTTCCTGATACGCTATCTTGTGAACGGCCTACGAGCCGCGGGACTATTCTAACATAGATAGATTACAAACACCTATAACAGCCTCGAAGGGGATGACAAAAGAGCCCCTTCGAGGCTTTATTATCCCGCTGTCTTACCATGCCCGAATCCCATTCATTAGAGACAAGCATTTCTATAGGATAGCGATTGGGAAATAGTGGGCAATAAAAGTAGGTAACATACGTTATTGTGGAATGATACGACCTGAATATCTGAAAAAAGGCGATAAAATCGCTATTGCCGCTCCGGCGCGAAAGGTGACAAAAGAAGAGTTGTTGCCAGCCATCAAATTATTTGAGAAATGGGGACTGGAGGTGTTTTTGCCGGACCATTTGTTTGATTCGGAAAATCAGTTTGCGGGGTGTGACGACACGAGGGCACAGCTGATGCAAGGGCTCTTGGACGACCCCAGCATCAAAGCCATTGTCTGTGCGCGGGGTGGATATGGCACCGTGAGGATCATCGACAAGCTGGATTTTACACAATTCCAGAAAGTGCCCAAATGGATTGTGGGGTATAGCGATGTGACCGTATTGCACAGCCACATCCATCAGCAATTCGGCATCGAAACGCTCCATGCCACTATGCCCATCAACATCACGACAGATGCCTTTGCAAACAATTATCCGGCAACCGATACACTCAGAGAAGCATTGTTTGGCAAGAAATTAGAGTATTCTTGCAAGCCTCACCGGCTAAACCGTAAAGGCACGGCCGAGGGGGTGCTGGTAGGAGGCAATCTTTCGATTCTATACAGCCTCTGCGGCTCCAAAAGTGAAATAGATACAACAAACAAAATCCTTTTCATAGAAGACTTGGACGAATATCTCTACCACATCGACCGCATGATGATGAACCTAAAACGCAACGGGATGTTCGACCACTTGTTGGGACTTGTGGTGGGACAGCTGAGCGACATGCATGACAACACCATAAAATTTGGCAAAACAGCAGAAGAAATCGTGAGCGACTGCGTGAAGGAATACAGTTTCCCAGTTAGCTTTGACTTTCCTGCCGGGCATAACGGCCTATACAACCATGCCATGATTCTAGGAAGGCCCGTCACCCTGGAAGTTGGGCATGAGACAAGACTCCAATGGAAAGCATAAAATTGTTAGAAATGCAACATTTTCTTGTTAATCAAAAAAATAATTGTATATTTGCATTTTTAAAAGCAACATGCCATGCTGCTCATATATGTCCCAAAACTGACCAACAGATTAGGCTACACTATTAATGTAGTCATGCGGGATATTCTCCAAACTGAATTTGCCATTACCACAGATGCCGACACCCTGGTGCACCACCCGGAAGCCAAACTTTGCTATGCACCTCAACCGATAGCTTCCGTTGATGCCATCTTCCTCAAATCCACACATCTGCTTTTTGAAACCATGATTGGGGAGCAGGAATGTCGCTATTTCGACTTCAATGGCACTCCCGCCATCTTCCCCGTCTTCCACAAAGACTCTGCCCTCCCCTTCGACCCCCTGGCAGCCATCTTCTACATGCTCTCACGCTACGAAGAATACCTTCCCCACAGGAAAGACCAACACGGTAGGATACTCATCACAGAAACCCTGGCCTACAAAAATGGTTTTCATCTAACCCCCGTCGTAGAACGATGGGCATTGATGATTAAAGACTTGATTTTAGAACACTATCCAGAAACAGTCTTTTTGAAAAGGAACTTCAGCTTCGAGCCCACCATCGACATAGACTCTGCCTACTGCTATCTACACAAAGGCTGGTTCCGCACCTGCATGGGCATCCTGCGCGACGGCATCCATCGCAGAGACCCTGCCGAAGTCAAACACCGCATACGTGTCCTAAAGAAAAAGGAAGAAGACCCATACGACACATTCGACTATATTATCAACCTCAACAAACAATACCGGTTCCCGCTGATATTCTTTGCGTTGCTGGGCGACTACAGCCTGCACGACAAACCCATCTCCTACCTCAACAACGAATTCAGGCAACTGCTGCAACATATCGGCGACCACTCCAAAGTGGGCATCCACGGCTCTTACGATTCCGCGATGGAACCCAAACGTTTGGAGCAAGAAATCCAACGTTTGGCCGAAATCCTACATAGGCCCATCTACCGCAACCGATACCATTTCCTCCGATTCACTCTACCGCGAGGATACAGCAATTTAGAGAAACAAGGCATCACCCAAGACTACTCCATGGGATTTGCCGACCAACCAGGCTTCCGCAATGGTTCCTGCTCCACTCTGCCCTTCTTCCACCTTAGCAGAAATCAGGAAATCAACCTCAACATACACCCCTTCGTCGCCATGGACACCACCTTCCACACCCACATGAACCTCTCTCCCGATGAGGCCATCAAGCTATATCACACCCTGATAGACGAAGTGAAGGCTGTGGACGGCACCTTCAGCTGCATCTTCCACAATCAGAACCTGTGCGAGGACTTCGGATGGGAAGGCTGGCGCGCAGTATATGAAGAGGTGCTACAATATGCCTATCAACACACACAATACACTAACACAACTACCAAAGACAATTTAGAAAATGATTAATTACAAAGAAAAATTACATGACATAAAAGCATTTGTCTTCGACTTCGACGGCGTGATGACCGACGGGAGCGTTTGGACCTACAACAATGGCGATATGATTCGTTGTGCCGACGTGAAGGACGGATACGCTATACAATATGCCGCCAAGAAGGGCTATATCATCGCCATCATTTCGGGGGCCACCTCCCCTAGCATCGACAACAGGATGAAAGCACTCGGTGTTTCGCAATGCATGACAGGCTGCAGCAACAAACTGGATACATACAAAAGTTTCTTAGCCAAAAACAACCTCACAGAATCGCAAGTTGTGTGTATGGGAGACGACATCCCCGACTACCAGATGATGCGCCATTGTGGGGTGGCTGCATGTCCCGCAGATGCCGCCACCGAAATCAAGGAAATCAGCGACTACATATCCATCAAGCCAGGCGGCCACGGGTGTGTACGCGATATCATAGAACAGACATTGCGCCTTCATGGCCAGTGGTTTAACCCTGACGACGAAGAGCATGATGCCCTAAAATGGTAATATTAACTAAAACACACATACTATCAAAAAGTTAACATTCATATTATTACTGCTTGTATTGTTTATTCCTGTTTTTGCACAGACCGAACCCGACAGCACAGACACGAATGGCAATACCTCCAAGAGTGTCACCCTGTTGGGCACCTACTATGCCGACAAATTTGTGGGCAGGCACACCTCCAATGGGGAAATCTTTCGGCAGAACCAGTACACGGCAGCACATAAAACCATTCCCTTTGGCACATACCTACTTGTCACCTATCCTGTTACCGACCAAAGCGTGGTAGTGCGTGTCAACGACCGATGTCCAAAGCCCAACATCCTGGACATGACAAAGATAGCCATTCACGCATTAGGCATTAAGGGGTCTGGAAAAGTGAGTGTGACCACATTAGACCCTTCGGTCGGCTACATGCTATGGGCCAACCAGGATACACTTGCCATGACCACAGCAGAGTATATGGCTTATCGTGACAAGAGCAAACGGAAAAGGATTTCACCCTATCCGCATGCCACCAAGGATTCAGAGGAAGAGAGCACCCCCACCGTCCAATTAGCTCAAAAAGAGCCTTCTACCACCTCCAAGGCTAAAGCCAAAAAGGCATCCGACACAATCCAACAACAAGCCTTGGCTCAAAAAGACACGCTGGAGGCCCCAACAGCAAATATGAAGGAGGAGATTGTCGTCGAAAAGACCCCTCCCAAGGGACCCTTTTATGACTTAGAATTATGCACCGTAGGGTCGCAATACGCAGCATGGTTGGAGCGGAAAAGACTGCCTGACGAAATGCAGTCTAAATTATTGTTACAGAGCAATAAACAGAATAAAGAAATACGCCTTATCCTAGTACTGGAAAGCACACGCAGCAACGCCGTTAGAACACAGGCCGAACTAATAGACCTTTTCCCCGACAGTTGTCTCATCCTACATGAAAAATAGAGCATCAAAAAGAAAAAAGAAAAAAAAATGAGAAAAAAATATCAAATATAAATTATTATTGCTATCTTTGCAAGTCAAAATCTGGTTTGTCTTTTCGACAGAAGAGCAACCCAGACATTAATGTATATAAAAGATAATTAAATAATTACATGATATTAAAATGAGCGTTCGCATGAGAATCAAATTGAGCAAGAAACTATCACTTTTGGTGATAGCGTTGGGATTTTCATGTGCAACCATGGCCCAGCAGGAGCCCCAATTTTCGCAATATATGTTTAACAGGATGTCCTACAATCCTGGCTATGCTGGCAGTTCTGGCTCCATCTGCGCTACGGCAATGTACAGAAATCAATGGATGGGTCTTAAGCTTGATGCCCCTACCACGAACGGCAAAGCAGGATCAACACCTACCGACATCCTCTTCAACTTTGACATGCCGGTCAAATTCCTCCACGGCGGCATTGGGCTTACCTTTGTCAACGACAATATCGGTTACCACAAGAACAATATGATTGCCCTCGACTATGCTTTCCGCATGTTTTGGGGCGAGGGTAACCTCTCCGCCGGCATCGAGGTCGACTTGCTCAACAGCACGCTCGATGTTGAAAGCTTAGTTGGAACTGAAGATTACGACCCCGTGCTCGGCACTCAGAACGCTTCAGCCATGCTCATCGACGGAGCCGTCGGTATCTATTATCAAGTTCCCGGCAAATATTATCTGGGACTCTCTGTCAAAAATCTCTTGGGTGCTCACAGCGACGAAATTGCTTTCACCAACGCTCGCACCGCCTACCTCATGGGTGGATATGACTACACTCCTGCAAGTGCCCCGCTTATCCGCATCAGACCCTCTGCCTTACTCAAGACCGCCGGCCTCAGCTATTTCCAGGCCGACCTTTCCTGCTTGGTGGACTACCGCAATGCCTTTTGGGGAGGTCTGGGCTACCGTGTCGATGACGCTTTCTACCTGCTGGCCGGTGTCCATTGGAAGAAATTCAACATCGGTGTTTCCTACGATATCACTACTAGCAACCTGGGTGCTTACAAGCCCGGAAGAAGTTTCGGATCTCTCGAGCTCTATCTGAAGTTCGCCTTCAAGGTCGTGATACCTCGTAAGCCCGACACCCGCTACGGCAACACCATGCTACTCGACTAAACCTAAAACGTAAAAATAATTAAAAAAGAAACTTTTTAAACAAAACTACGTATAAGAACAATAACCACAAGTTTATTTGAACGAAAGAGTATCTTTTTAAAATATACAATATAATATTATAAACGAATAAACAAAAAAGTACATTATATGAAAAAGTTATTTTTCTTACTTGCAGCCTCGGTGGTCATTCTCTCCGGTTGCTCTTCAAAATCCTCCAACGGTGAACTAACCGGCGTATTGGACCGTAACCAATTTGAGGACATCGACCTCAAGGGCATGGTCTTCGTCAATCAAGGAAACTTCAGCATGGGTGCTGGCGTTCAGAACAACACCTATGGTGTTACTTCCCAGCCTCGTACCATGCAGGTGGCCTCTTTCTTCATGGATGAGACCGAAATCACCAATAACGAATACCGCCAGTTTGTTGCTTGGGTAACCGACTCCATGGTTCGCAAAATGCTGGCCGAAGGTGGTATGGATGGCTACCAGATTGAGGAAAATGAGTATGGTGAGCCCCTCGACCCGCCAAACATCAACTATAAGACCAAGATTGATTGGGAGTCGCCTGAAGTTCGCGAAGCCCTCACCGACCTCTATGTGGCTGAGAAAGATAGATATTTTGGCCGTCGTGAAATCGATGCTTCCAAGCTGAATTATGAATACTACTGGATTGACTATGCCGATGCGTCCCGCAAGGAAATGAGCGCCCAGAACAGAGAAGAGCATCGCGGCACCCTCTATACCGCTCGTCCCAGAGGCTTGAACAACCGCACCGCCTTCGTTCACAAAGAGCGCATCAACGTCTATCCCGACACCCTGTGCTGGGTTCATGACTACACCTACTCCATGAACGATGACTTCACCCGCAACTATTTCTGCTCCGCTGCCTTCGACAACTATCCTGTCGTTGGCATCAGCTGGCTGCAAGCTAAGGCTTTCTGCATCTGGCGTAGCAAATTCCTCAACGACTATCTGGCCAGCATCAACTACGAGCACATGAACGACTTCCGTCTGCCTTCCGAGGCTGAGTGGGAATTCGCTGCCCGTGGTGGCATAGCCGCTGAGAGCTATCCTTGGGGTGGTCCCTATGTCCGCAACCCGAACGGCTGCTTCCTCGCCAACTATGAGCCCCTGCGTGGAGCTTACGACGACGATGGCGGTGTCCGCACCCTTGTGGTAGGCCATTATGCTCCCAACGACTACGGTCTGTATGACATGGCCGGTAACGTCTCCGAATGGTGCTCCGATGCTTACAACGAGTCCACCTACATCGTTGCCAACGCCCTCTCGCCCTACTACAACTACAATGCTCAGGAGAGCGATCCTATCGCCATGAAGCGCAAAGTCATCCGTGGCGGTAGCTGGAAAGACCAGAAATACTACATCCAGGTTCAGACCCGTTCCTTCGAATTCCAAGATACCAGCAAATGCTACATTGGTTTCCGTTGCATCCAGCCTTACATGGGCCGTGTTAAGGGCGACAACCTGAAGACCGCATCCAACGTCTATTAATAGATACCACCAGACTAAAATAACTAAAAAATACATTTAATCATTAAGTAACACTTAAAAAGAGAATACAATGAGTTGGTTAGACAATTTAGTACGCAGTAAAGGATATAAAAACTTCATGTCCAAGCTTTATGGATGGGGCGCCGCCGTCGTTATCATCGGTGCTCTGTTCAAGATTAACCACTGGCCTGGTGGTACCGTCATGCTGATTATCGGTATGGGTACCGAGACCGTCATCTTCTTCCTTTCTGCATTCGAGCCCCCTCACGTAGAGTTCGACTGGACCCTTGTTTATCCTCAGCTGGCCGGCATGGACAGTCCCGAGGCTATCGCAAGTGCCAATAAAAATGAACTTCTGAGTTCTGAAGAAGAGAATAATTTGCCCGTCAGCAGCGACCCGCTTACTGCTCGACTTGACCAAATGCTTGAAGAAGCCAACATCACTCCCGAACTGATTGAACGTTTGGGTCATGGCATGGAGAACTTGGCCGAGAGCGCCAATTCAATTAGTGGTATCGCTTCTGCTGCTGCCTCCACCGACAAATTTGTCAGCAGTCTTGATAGTGCTTCTGAAGCCGTCAACAAGATGAAGACTGCCTCCGAAGCCGTCAACAACCTCACCACCATTTATGAGGAGACCGCACAGGCACTTACTAGCGGGGATGCTTCCTATGCTGATGAGATGAAGAAACTGGCCAGCAGCCTGGCATCAGTCAACGCCATGTACGAGATGCAGCTTCAGACCTCTACCAGTCAGCTTGAAGCCACCAAGGAGGTTGAGGAACGCATCCAGGCCATGATGGCCAATTTTGCCGGAAGTGCAGAAGGCGTACTCAAATACAAAGAACAGGTGGATGCTCTTTCTCGCAAAGTTGCCGAACTCAACAATGTTTACGGCAATATGCTTGCTGCTATGCAAACCCGTCTCTAAGACTTACAGCATAACTATATAACCAACTGTACACTTTAATAATTCATTAGTCACTAATTAGAAAAGTATGGGTGCTTCAAACTGTCCGGAAACCCCGCGACAAAAAATGATTCAGATGATGTACCTCGTGTACACCGCCATGTTGGCACTGAACGTGTCGGCCGAGGTTGTGGAAGGCTTCAAGACCGTAGGTAACGCCATGACGAAATCCAATGAGAACATGGTGCTCAAACTGGAGGACACCTACGAGAATTTCGAGAATGCCCTAAAGAACAACCCTGCCAAAGTTCAGGACAAATATGACAAAGCTCAGGAGATCAAAAAACTCTCCAAAGAACTTGTATATACTATTGATACCGTTACCTATAGTTTCGTTGGCAAGATAGCCTCCAAGGCTGAGATTGAACTGGTAGATCCTAACAATAACGAAAACATTATCAAAAGGACCATTCCTTTAACCAATGAGGATGGAAGTGCAAACTTCGACAGCATCGCCGAAGCCCTACATGTGGGTGGTTTCCGATGGATTAACAAGCTCGACGACAACCACATTGGCACACCCTATTTCATTGGTAATGCCGAAGGTGACGAAGTCTCCACAGGTGCTGCTGCTCTCATCAAGAGCAACATTATTGATTACAAAAAGAAGGTTCGCGATATTTTGGGTGACGACTCTAATCACGTCAACCTCGGACTTAATGTGGAGGACTACTCCCTGAACTCCGAAGGCAAACCCACCTCATGGGAACAGCTCAACTTCAACAACACCGTTGCAGGTGCCGCTTTGGTCACCCTCACCCGTATGAAAGCAGAGGTCATGAACGCTGAGTTCGATGCCGTGAACATGCTTTATAAACAGGTTAAGTCCAACGACTTCTCGTTTGATAAGGTCTCAGTTATTGCCTACTCCAATAACTCCTACATCATGAAGGGCGGCAAATACGAGCTGACCGTTAATGTGGGTGCCTACGACTCCAAAGCAAAATTCGAGGCCACCGTCGGCGGACAGCATTTCACCTCCAACGATACAGGTGCCGTCATCTACTCTACCACTTGTAACGCCACAGGTCCTAAGACCGTTACGGGTACCGTCTATGTCAAGAAAGAGACTGGCACCGAGAAATACGACTTCAAACAGAGCTACTACGTTGCCGAGCCCATGGCCGTCTTCGAGTTGACCGAGATGAATGTCGTCTACATGGGAATCGACAACCCCATCAAGATTTCCGTCCCTGGTGCTGCAGCCCACAACCTCGTAGTGTCTTTGGCTGACCCCAGTCAAGGCTCACTCTCCCCCGATCCAAAGTCTGGAGCTGGCCACTACATCATCAAACCCAAGGTCAACAAAGGCAAGATTGTTGTAAACGCCTCCATTAAAGATGGCAAGCAGACCCGCTTCATGGGTTCCACCGAGCTGCGTGCCCGTCCGCTCCCCGACCCCAAAATCTTCTTGGGTACAGTCGAAGCTGGCAAGGGCATTCCCATTGGCGACCTCAAGAACATGAAGGGTCCTCAGGTGCGTTACGGACCGGAATTTGCCTTCCACATGAAAACTCCTACCATCCTCAAGCAAACGGTCGATATTACCCGTGTCAACGGCGCTACCGACTTGGAGTGCAGAGGTCCTGTTTGGACAGCCGACATCATGAGCTATATCAACAAGGCCAAACCTGGCTGTAAGATTACCCTCAGTCTCGACGTTCAAATGCCCGACGGCTCTAAACGTAACGTCAGCAGCACATTCCGTATCACAAAGTAACAAAAGAATAAAAATTAGATATTATGAAAAAAGTATTGTTTGGCCTCAGCCTAATGCTTCTTACCATCGCTGGCATGTCTGTCAACGCACAGAACATTCTCAGCCCTGATGATGAAAACAATTTGAGCAATTTCTACACCCGCACCATGAGCTCTACCAGACAGGCCATTCCCTATCCCAGCCTGCGCGAGAGCGATGTTATTTGGGAAACCTGCATTTGGAGAGATATTGATTTCCGCGAGAAATTCAACCAGTTCTTCTATTTCCCCAAGGGTGAAGATAGCCTGAACAACAACCAAGGCCGTATCAATCTGGCATACCTTATCTATAGAAATGCCGCTCTCGGCGAATATGAGATTTTCGAGGACGACGAATTGAAAATCCCTGTTGATTGGAGCTATATGTATACCCGTCTGAACAAAGCCGACACCACGATGACCGACCCCGTCTACGATGATTACGGTGAGATTATCGACGAAGGTCACGACACCATCAAGTACAAATCCTTCAGCTCCGACGACTACTATAAGATTCACATTAAAGAATTCTGGTATATCGACAAACAGGACACCCGTATGAAAGTCCGTATCGTTGCCCTTGCTTTGGTTGACGAAAACTGCAAAGAGGTTGAAGGCGAGATGGAGTGCAACCCCACTACCCGTTTCTGGATTCCCATGAACGACATGCGTGTTCGCAATATCTTTGCCCGCACCAATGTTTACGACATGTACAACAACAATGTCGAGCGCAGCTACGACGAGGTCTTCATCTCCCGTTACTTCGACAGCTATGTCACTCGCGAAACCAACGTCTACAACCGTGAGATTCACGATTACCTCACCGGTGAAGATGCCCAGCTCGAGTCTCAGACAATCGAAGAGCGTATCTTCGACATCGAGTCCGACATGTGGGAATACTAATCTTACTTATGCTTCAAGAGATAGTCTAACAAGATTATACACATATTCCTAAGAGAAAAGAGTTAAGAGTAAGTCTTCCCTTATTCTTAACTCTTTCACTTTGAAATTAAGGTGGGTTCTATAAATTCCACATTTAAAAAACAATAATAAATATGAGTGTACTTAAATTTTTCAGCGCTTTTGCCCTTATTTCGGCATCTTTCCGATTGTTAGTCGGTTACAATGCACCGCATTGCTCCCTCCTTCCGCACGGAAATCTGCTCGAAATAAGAACAAAATCG
>JAEEHQ010000030.1 GCA_016280915.1 Bacteroidales bacterium | reverse complement strand
TTCAGCGCTTTTGCCCTTATTTCGGCATCTTTCCGATTGTCAGTCGGTTACAATGCACCGCATTGCTCCCTCCTTCCGCACGGAAATCTGCTCGAAATAAGAACAAAATCGATTGAAAGCAATTTATAGAACCCACCTAAAGTAAATTCTGTGTGACGTGAAAACAAGCTTTAGCTTGCATTTTCGTTTTTTTCGTTTTTTTCGTTTTTTTCGATGTTTAAATACGACCCCACAAAAGAGCCATCTTGAGGGGATGGTTGTAGTTGGAGTCGGGAACTGGCTTTCATGTACTTGGCGGATGCTTGCGTAGAACTTGTTTGGCTATAGGCAAAATGGCGAGATGGTAGCAAGCAGTTTGCGAGAAGATGGCAAGAAAGAGGTGGAGCCACCCATAACCATCGGTCTGGAATCGCCCGCTATGCTACCGTCGTGGCCCGCGAGTTGCGCTGGAGCGCTCACGGGTCTCATTGGGGAAAAAGCACGAGGAGGTAATCTAACCCCTGTCGACCAATTCCAGGGAAAGTCAACAGGAGGCACTTGGAGGGGAGAAATGTGGGTGGGCGATAAAATAAAGATGATTTTTTTGCGTTATGTCTCAAAAAATGCGTATTTTTGCAATTTGAAATATTTTGTAGATTATGAAGAAATATATATTGATAGCCGCATTGCTCTTTACTGCATTCACCGTTAACGCTCAGCAGGTTAGCTCACGTGCTAAGGCCGTGAGGATGCTTGCTTATGCCCGTCCCGAATACCAAGTGAAGGATGTGAAAGTGTATGCCGACACGATGACGGTGTTCTCTTTGGCCGACTATCCCATCTATCCTTTCGGTAAATGGAACACCGTGGAGCAGTTTATCACCAACAACCAGCTCCTCTGGTATCGCGAGAGCGGCTACAAGAATTTCTACGACACGATGACCGTGGCCGTCAACACCCTCAAACGGCTGGACGGTTCGAATATCAACTGGTATCGCAGTATCTGGACCAACAACCTGGAGATGGTCTCCGCCAAGATTACCGACACCGCCGTGGTGCTTGACAACGGCATCAAGGTGGGCATGACCAAGGAAGAGGTTTTCAAGGTCATCTTCAAGAGCTACCCCAAGTCCTACACTTCTGAAATCAATGTGCTGAAGGTGATTGCCGGTGCCGCCGAGGTAGGCGAGATCTACACCTTCAAGGGCAACCGACTGAGACACGTACAGGTTATCAGCCGTTATAAATACTATTGATCCTGAGTTCCGAGGAGGGGGCGAAAGTCCTGTAGGAATAAGGAGAAAGGGGTATTGGCATGCGCAAGATTGGCTTGTTTTTCGGGTCGTTCAATCCTATCCATGTGGGCCACCTGATTATTGCGCACGAGGTGCTGCAAAACAGCAACCTCGACGAGGTGTGGTTTGTCGTTTCTCCCCATAATCCATTGAAAGAGCGCAAGACGTTGCTGGACGACTACCAGCGGCTGGAGATGGTGCGCCGCGCCATTAGCGACGACTACCAGCTGCGGGCGTGCGATGCCGAGTTCCACCTGCCCAAGCCCAGCTATACGGTGCTGACGCTGGCACATCTGGGCGAGCAGTACCGCGACAAGGAGTTCTGCCTGATTATGGGTTCGGACAACCTGGCCACCTTTGAGCGGTGGCGCAACTGGGAGTATATCTTGGAGCACTACCACATCTATTGCTATCCGCGTCCCGGCTCGGAGAAATGCAAATACAGCGACCATCCGCATGTGACGATGGTGCAGGTGCCCATGATGGACATCTCCTCTACGTATATCCGATCCCAGATACGTGATGGGAAGGATGTGAGATACTTGGTGCCGGAGGCGGTGTATAAGTATTTGACCGAGATGCACTTCTATGAGAAATAGGAGGGCGTGTGCGGTGTGCATTCGGCATTGTGTGTGTTGAGTGGACGAGGTAGGGGTGGATTTCTTAATTACTATTTTGATATAATACATTTTTCTATGCATAGACGTTTGTTGTTTTGTGGAATCATGATGGCGATGCTGTTGCCGCTGATGAGTAAAGGGCAGCAGCCGTGCAGCGTGTTGGAGGATGGTTTTGAACGGCTTCAGGTGCGGTTTGAGTGCGGAGAGGTTCATTATCAACCTATTGTGATGGATGGGCGTGCCTTCACGGCCCTTTCGGTGGAAGGTCTTACCTGCTCGCAGGCGGTGGGCGACCCCAACCTGCCTACTTTCTCGCAGCTGATAGAGGCTCCGCTGTATGGCGGTTGCAAGGTGTTGGTTGCCGAGGCACAGTATGACACCATTGATTTGGCTTCGTTGGGCATCATGGCCCCCATAGCGCCCCTACAGTCTTCGCGCAGCAAGTCGGACACCACGCAGGCCCGTTTGGTGGTGAATGAAAAGGCCTATCGGCTGGATGCCTTCACCGAGATGCCGCTGGCACAGGTGGAGCGGGTGGGCATTGCTCGCGACCGCAATTTGGCACGTTTGCAGATTTCGCCAATCCGCTACAATCCTGTTGCCCACCAGCTGATAGTGTGCAGGCAGGCCACGATTACGGTGCTTTATGACGCGGATGTGCATGGCAGTCAGGAGCTCTACAAGCGTTACCATTCGCCCCTGTTCCAAACTGGTGCCAAGACGCTCAATAGCCTCTACGCCAAGAGTGTGAGCACGAGTGCTCCGGTGCGGTATCTGATTGTGGCCCACAGCTCTTTCCGCGGGCAGCTGGACGACTTTGTGGCATGGAAACGGCGCAAGGGCTTTATTACGAATATTGTTTATACCGACGAGAGTGCCGTTGGGTCGACCACCACCTCGATACAGAATTATCTGCACGGACAGTATGACGGTGCCACCGCCACCCTGCCGGCCCCCACCTATCTGCTGCTGGTGGGCGACGTGGCACAGATACCCGCCTTCACGGGAGTTGCCAGCTCCAGCCATATCACCGACCTCTATTATGTCAGCTGGACGGCGGGCGACAACATTCCCGACTGTTATGTGGGACGTTTCTCGGCACAGGATGTGTCGCAGCTGACCCCACAGGTGGACAAGACGCTGATGTATGAGCAGTATACCTTTGCCGACCCCACTTTTCTGGACCGTGCTGTGATGGTGGCCGGAGTGGATGGAGGCAGCGCAGGCGACTATGGCTACACCCATGCCGACCCTGCCATGGATTATGCCATCACCAACTACATCAACGGTGCCCATGGCTGGGACACCATCCTCTATTTCAAGAACAATACCTCCATCGTGCCCAGTGTGTCCCACCTGTATGTGGGTTCCAGCGCCAGCTCCAACTCTGCCACGGTGCGTGGCTGCTACAGTATGGGTGCCGGACTCATCAACTACTCCGCTCACGGGAGCGCTACCAGTTGGGGAACGCCACAGCTGACGGTGAACCAGATAGGCAGCATGAGCAACACGCAGAAATTCGGCCTGATGATAGGCAACTGCTGTTTGACCAACAAGTTTGAGGAGAACACCTGTTTTGGCGAAGCTCTGCTGAGGAGGAACAACTATTGCGGTGCCGTGGGCTATATTGGCGGCACCAACAGTACCTACTGGTATGAGGACTTTTATTGGGCCGTGGGACTGCGCAACAGCAGCAGTATCGGGCCCACCATGTCGTTGGCGTACAATGCTGCCAACTTGGGTGCTTACGACAAGGTTTGTCACACCCATGGCGAGAGCTTCAGCCAATGGGCGATGTCGCAAGGGTCGCTGATGATGGCGGGCAATATGGCCGTGGAATCTTCCACCAGCAGTAGGAAACTGTATTATTGGGAGATATACAGCCTGATGGGAGACCCCTCGGTGATGCCTTATCTCACCCAGGCCGACACCATTGCGCTGATTTTCCCCACCTCCATCATGCAGGGGCAGGGCACCCTATCGGTGCAAGCGGTCCCCTATGCTTATGTGGCACTTACCGACACGCTGACCCATGCCCTGATAGCTTGCGGTATGACAAATGGGACGGGTGCCGTCACCTTGACACTCCCCAGCACTTTGCCGGTAGGTACTTACGAGCTGGCAGCATCGGCCCAACAGCACCGCACCACTTTCCGGCAGCTGATGGTAATGCCGCCCGACGGCCCTTATATCACCTCCACGTTGGCCCCTGCGGCCAACCACGTGGTGGCGGGAGAGACCAACTATCTGCCCTTGACCCTCACCAATCTCGGCAACCAGCCGGCCACGAACATCTACCTGCATTTTAATACCGACCTTCTGGGGGCTACGCTGAGGTACGAAACGTTGTTGTTTGACTCGATTGCGGCCAACGGCAGCCTGACTGTCGACAGTATGCTGGTCGTAGATGTGGACCCCACCCTCGAGGACCTTACCTCCTTCAACCTCTCGGCCTTAATGGGTTGGGACAGCTGTAGCAATATGGTGGAGATGCCGTTCCCGATGACGGTGTATGCGCCGCTGTTGCAAGTGTCGTTTCCCAATGCGCCGGAGACGGTCAGACCTGGGGCGAGCTGCAACCTGCAGGTGCGTGTTGAGAATCATGGACACGCGACGTTGAACACAAGCTGGCTGGATTTCAATACCGACAACTGGTTGGCAACGCTGACCCCTGCTCTCGACAGCAGTTTCACCCTCGCGGTGGGAGGGTATGTCTTGCGCAATTATACGCTCACCACAGACAGCCTTCTGCCTTTGGGCATCATGCTGCCTTTGAATCTGCATATCCTCTCATCCGCGCAACCCGACGGCGACTCTTTGATGCTGTTGGTGGGAGCCAGCACGATAGAGACTTTTGAGGGCAATGTGTTTCACGTGGGAGGATGGAATAACAGCTCCACCTATCCGTGGGCCATTGTCAATGCGGGTTCCAGTCGAGGCAGCTACTGCCTGAAGTCCTATAACGGGCTGGGGCACAACAACACCTCCCAGATAAGCATTACCCGAGAATGCGCTGTGGACGACAGCATCCGGTTCGACTATAGCGTCTCGTCGGAGGCCAATTACGATAAGTTCCATTTCTACATCGACGGCCAAGACTTGATTACTGCCTCGGGACAGGTGGCGTGGACCCATGCGGTTTTCGCGGTGAATGCCGGCATCCATACCTTCACATTCGCCTATGCCAAGGACTACAGCGTGAACCGCTTTGACGACTGCGCATGGATTGACCATGTGGAGCTGCCTAAGTATGGACGGCCCTATCGGCAGGTGGAAGACTCTGTGTGCGCGGGAGCTCCTTTTGTGCTGATGGGCAATACGGTTGACACGCAAGTGCCCGGCACCTATTATGCCCTTGACACGACGGGGGACACCCTGACGCTCTACCGCTATGTGGTGTTGGCGGCTGAGCAGTTCGACTATTCGGTTGAGGCCTGCGACCAATATGAATGGCACGGAAACCGCTACACCTCCTCCATTGAGGTGAGCGACACCACGACGGCCGCCAGCGGTTGCCCATTGATGGAGACGCTGCACCTGACAGTTTATTACAGCGAGGCCGACACCTTGGTGGCAACGGCTTGCGACAGCTATGACTGGAATGGAAGCGTTTATGCGGAGACCACGATGGACAGCGTGGTGGGCACTACGGCCAACGGTTGCGACTCGGTGAACTATCTGATGCTCACCATAAATCATAGCACCTTTGATACCATCCTGGATTCGACGGTGCTGGGTTATTATCAATGGAATGATATGTACTATACTGCCAGCGGCAGCTACACACAATACTTTACCACAATCGATGGCTGTGACAGCTCGGTCACCCTGCTGCTGACCATTATTGAGAGTACGGAGGGTATTGATGGTGTGGATGCTGCAGGTATTAGGGTATATCCCAATCCCACCAATGGATGGGTGTATCTGAGCGACCAAGTTCTACGTGTGGCGGTATACGACATGGTGGGTAGGTGTGTGATGGAGAAGGAATCGTGCAAGATGCTGGATTTAACTGTACTTCCGGCGGGCATTTATACATTATATACTATAACACCCATGAGCGAGAGCCGCCTGCGGATGGTGAAGAAATAGCTGAATATTTAAATACAGAAAACTATGTTTGGTAAAAGATTTTTATTATTACTGGGTATCGTTCTTGTTACCTGTGTTGCCCAGGCACAGACTCCGTCCGACAACACGGTGGAGGTGGTTTATAATGGCACGTCGGCAACGGTTGCCGTGGCGGATAATGTGTCGCAGTATCTGACCGTTGCGCAGGAGGGTGCTCATGTGAGCATTGCTCAGAGTAGCGATTTGGCCACCGAGATTACTTACAGGCTCAGCGGCACGTCGGTCGATGGCGAGTTTTACATGTCGGGCTCCTATAAGGCCACGCTTGAGCTGAACGGCCTTACGCTGACCAATGTCACACCGGTGTATAGTGGCGCTGCGGTGCATGTGCAGAACGGCAAGCGCATCAATGTGAAGGTTGTGACCGGAACGGTGAACACCCTTGTGGATGCGGCGAGCGGGTCGCAGAAAGGCTGTCTGTATGTGAAAGGCCATGCCGAGTTCAAGCAGCAGGGTACCCTCAATGTGGTGGGCAACGTGAAGCATGGCATTAAGGCGGGTGAGTACATTAGTGTGAAGAATGCCACGATTCATGTCACTTCGGCAGTAGGAGACGGCATTTCGTGCAACCAGTTTTTCTTGATGGAGAGCGGCAATGTGACCATTAGTGGCACAAGCGACGACGGCATCCAATGTGACTTGGAGGGCGATGTCTCCACCGGCGAGACCGCCGACCATGAGGATGAGGACTCGGGCAATATCTACATCAGCGGCGGCACCCTCACCATCAATTGTGAGGCTGTTGCTGCCAAGGGGGTCAAGGCTGCAGGTGACTTGTTTGTCAGCGGTGAACCTACCATCAATGTGACCACCAGCGGTATTGGCACCTGGGACGAGGAAGACCAAGAGACCAAGGCAGCCTGCGGCATGAGTGCCGACGGCAGTATCCATATCAGCGGCGGTACGATAGCGCTCACCTCCACCGGTTCGGGTGGCAAGGGCATGAAGTGCGACAGCGTGCTGACCATAGCAGGTGGTGACATTACGGTGGTTACCACAGGCGGCCTCTACTATAACGATGGCAACTATGAGAACACCAACTACACAGGGAATACCGACCGCGTCAGCAGCGCCTATTATTCTTCGCCCAAAGGCATCAAGGCAGGCTTGAAGACGGAGAATGGCAACAGCTACACCTATAGTGGCGGTCTGCTGGTGAGTGGCGGCATTGTGAGAGTGACCACCAGCGGCACCAACGGCGAGGGTATTGAGAGTAAGAATACCTTGGAAATCACCGGCGGAGAAATCTATGTTGATGCCCATGACGACTGCATCAACTCGGCACAGAATATGACCATCAACGGGGGATATGTCTATTCCCGCTCCACCAATAACGACGGCCTCGATGCCAACGGCAATTGCTATATCAATGGGGGCTTGGTGTATGCCATCGGAGCCTCGGGGGCAGAGGTGGCCATCGATGCCAACACCGAAGAGGGCAAGCGTCTTTACGTCAATGGCGGAACCATCATTGCCATCAGTCGACTGGAGCAGGGGAGCTCTATGAGCCAGACCTGTTACCAGGCCTCGACGTTGAATAGCAATACATGGTATCTGCTGACTTATGGCGACGAAGCGATAGCCTTCCTCACGCCGACGATTAGCACGGGTGGCGGTCACGGCCCTGGCGGTGGTCACGGTCCTGGTGGCAGCTCGTCGGCCATTGTCATTTCTACCCCATCTACGCCTACGCTCACCAGTGGGGTTACGGTGAATGGTGGCACGAGTATTTTTGAGGACCATTGTTATTTGGATGCCACAGGAGAGGGTGGTTCTGCGGTATCGCTGACCTATATGGGTGGCCCCGTGGGAATCGATGAGGTCGAAGCCGAACAAGCTGTCAAGGATGGCCGCATCTACTCGCTTGACGGTCGCCTGCTGGGTACCTCAGTACCGGCAGACTTCCGAGGCATCTATATCCAGAACGGGGTGAAATATGTGAAGATGAGATAGGAGGTCAGCTTGTGGACCTTATAGGGGTCTCTCCATGACTGATAAAATCCCACGGCAAGAAGCAATGCTATTGCCGTGGGATTTTTTGTCAGCAGCCGGTTGCATCCGCGTTCCAACTGAATACCTCCACCCTACCACGATATGAAGTTGGCTGTCAGGAAGGCGTAATGGACAAAAAGGAGGCTTGTTTCCTTTTGAAAAGGAAAGGTTTTGTGATGAAGCAGTGTGTTTTCGTAGAATTTCTTAACACGTAGCGACGCGCGGTGCCTTATGATAGCTATTTTTTACAACCTCTTTCGCATCGTAATGCTTGTTCACCATTTCTTCCATTAACTCAAAGAACGTATTGGCATCCATATCGGTACGTTCCTCGTTCTCGTCAAAAATGTCGAGGTTGTCAAACACCCATCTGTCGCGTTCTGTTATCATAATAATTGCTTTCTTTCAATGTGTAAAAATACAATTATTTTTTGATATAGTAGTAAAAAGATAGAAGAAAGTTGTTTTAAAATATATAGAAAGAGCTTTAAGCTATTGGTAGCAGGAGGGTTAGTGGCAACAAAAAGGACAAGCCAACTGACTTGTCCTGCTTGGTAGCGGGGGCTGGATTCGAACCAACGACCTCCGGGTTATGAGCCCGACGAGCTACCACTGCTCTACCCCGCAATGCTTAATTCATCTGTTGAATTCGGGTGCAAAAGTACTAACTTTTTCTGACATGGCAAAATTTTTCAACGTTTGAAACCTTTCTTTAACACAACCCCTAATCAGTGTCAACTATTTAACGGAAAACTTTAACAAATGTTAATATACTATTGAGGGTGCAAAAATGGGGTAAAAACTGGGCTTCGATGGAGAATTTGAGGGGTACGATAAGTACTTTTTAATGACTTTTATGCAAGTGGTATTTGTTGGCGGTCCCCACGCAGATGGAAGTTAGAAGAGTGGGTGTGGACGATACAATATTTTTTTTAAGTTTGCGTTATTGGAATGATTTTATCCGAAGACAGGGTTGGAGAAGAACTGCAGGTTTGTTGACGGATAACACGAATGTAGAAAACTAAGAACGTAAACTAACAACATGGACGCTATCACCATCTTATGGGCCGACGATGAGATCGACCTTCTTAAACCCCACATACTCTTCCTAAAGGAGCGCGGCTATGATGTCATTCCTGTCACCAGCGGCACAGAGGCGTTGGATGAGCTGGAAGAGGCTCCCAACGATATAAATATTGTTTTTTTGGATGAAAATATGCCGGGCCTGAGCGGTTTGGACACGTTGGGTCAGATTAAGTCGAAATATCCTCAGATACCCGTTGTGATGATAACCAAGAGCGAAGAGGAGCACATCATGGATCAGGCGTTGGGTAGCAAGATTAGCGACTATCTCATCAAGCCGGTGAATCCCAATCAGATACTGATGGCCATCAAAAAACATACCGATGCCAGCCGCCTGCAGAGCGAGCACTCCACGCTGGGCTACCAACAGCAGTTTCGCGAGATAGGCATGGAACTGGCCGGCAGGTTGGACCATGAGGAATGGAAACAGCTCTACCGAAAGTTGGTCTATTGGGACTTGGAATTGAGCAACACCGACGATAAGAATATCCACGATATCTTTGCCTCGCAGAGGGCCGAAGCCAATCAGCTCTTCTGCAAGTATTACGAAAAGAACTACGTCGATTGGTTGAACAGTCCCAATGCTGACAAGCCCATGCTCTCCACCATGGTGTTGCGCGAGAAGCTATTCCCTTTGCTGCGCGAGGAGAAACCTACTTTTCTCATTGTGATAGACAATTTCAGGTACGACCAATGGAAATACCTGCAACCTGCAATTGAGAAATATCTACACACGGTGGAAGATGACCTCTATTACTCCATATTGCCCACCACCACCCAGTTTGCCCGCAACGCCATGTTTGGAGGACTGATGCCCTCCGAGATAGAGCGCAAGTATCCACAATATTGGGTGAATGAAGATCAGGAGGGATTTAAGAATCAGTATGAGAATGAGCTGCTTGACGAGAATCTGCGTCGCAATGGCTTCAATATCAAGCACAGCTACAGCAAGGTTATCAATGCCCAGTTTGGCCACCGCCTGGTAGAAGGCATGCCCAATATGATGCAAAACAAACTGAATGTGATTATCTACAATTTTGTCGACATGCTTTCGCACGCCAGCACCGACTCCAACATCGTGCGCGAGTTGGCCATAGACGAAAAGGCCTATCGTTCGGTCACCCTCAGCTGGTTTGAGCACTCGCCGCTGATGGAGGCCCTCCGCTTTTTGAGCAGCAGGGATGTGAATGTCATCATTACCACCGACCATGGCTCGGTGCGCATCGACCGTCCGGTGCGTGTGAAGGGGGATGTCAGCGTGAGCGTCAATCTGCGCTACAAGCAGGGTCGGCTTCTCGACTACAATCCCAAGGAGGTCTTTGAGGTGAAAGAGCCTGCCAAGATCTTCCTGCCTCGCCGCCATATCACATCGCCCTATATCTTCTGCCACGAGAACGACTTTTTCGCCTACCCCAACAACTACAACCAGTATGTGCAGTACTATACCAACACCTTCCAACACGGAGGTGTGTCATTGGAAGAGGTGCTGATACCATTCATTACGTTGAGAAATAAATAGTCGTCGACTATGCGGAGATTGCTTGTTGTGCTATTGGTGTTGTTGCCCCTATGCGGATGGGCACAAAAGATCCCTACCCGTGCCGAAAAGTTCCTGTCGCAGTATCAACTCTTTGTGGATGAGGTGACATCCTATCCCTTTGAGGCTTTCCATGGTGATACGTTGGTTAAGGTGCAGCGAACCGAACGTCGGTTTTTGCGTCGCTACAGGTGGTACTACCAAAAAAGGCTCTCTGTGGATCAGCTCGAGGAGTTCAACAAACATCGAGGCCGCTACCGCCGCAAACTCACCGCCTTGAACAACCGCCGCCGCATGGCCGCTCTGAGAGGAAGAATAGAAGGCTTCTTCTACCGCGACAGCACCCGCCACGACACCCTTGTGCTGGACACGGTGGCGATAGAGTGACGGCTCTCAGTTAATTGTTAACGTCGCACCTGTCATGATAAGTTGAAATATATCCTTGATGCCCATTCTTCAAAACCTCAATCACTCAACTAACTAAAAACCCCATGCTCTTAACCGATTTATACCGTCATTCGAAGATTGTTGAACAACTGGGAGCGTTCTTGCTCTCCGGGAAAGACCGATTGCATATCACCGGAATGGTGGGCTCAATGCCAGCCGCGGTGGCGGCGGCATTGGCTTTGAACCAGCCCGACAAAGGTCAGCTCTTTATTGCGGGCAATAAAGAAGAGGCCTATTATCTGCTGAACGATTTGGAAACACTATTGGATGAGGCTGACGCCGAGCTGGAACAGAAACGTGTGCTGCTCTTCCCTTCCTCCTACCGCAAGAACCGCCGTCCATCCGGACCCATGGGGTTGGGCAAGAAGGTGGAAGACGACGGAGGCGATCTTTTTGTCACCGACAACGCCAATGTCATGCAACGCAGCGAGGTGGTCAAACAACTCAATAGTGGCCGCAACCTGCTGGTGGTCACCTATCCCGAGGCGTTGAGCGAGAAAGTTGTCTCCAGCCGTACCCTCACCCGCAACACCTTGCGTCTCAGCAAAGGGGCTAAGATGGAAATGGACCATGTGATGGAGGTGCTGCAGGACTACGATTTCGAGCGGGTAGACTTCGTGGTAGATCCTGGGCAATTCGCTGTTCGTGGCGGCATTATCGATGTCTTCTCCTACGCCAATGAGCATCCTTACCGAATTGAATTTTTCGATGATGAGATAGATTCCCTCCGCACTTTCGACCCCGTGAGTCAGCTCTCCATCAAGCAATACGACCAAATAAGTGTCCTGCCCAACATGGAGCGCCGCGCGCAGGATGTGATCACCGTTGAGGAGAAGGTCCCCCTGCTCCACTATTTTGGTAGCAACGACCTGGTGTGGGTGCAAGGGCTGATGTTCGTGAGCGAAACCCTCGAGACCCTCTTTGCCAATGCAGGGCGCGATGAGCAGTACTATTGCTCGGGCAACGAGTTCATCAAGTCGCTTCTGCGTTGCCGCATTATTGAGCAGGGCAACAGCACCTATTTCAGCAAGGCCGATCAACTGGTGACCCAGTCGGTGGTGCAGCCCGCTTTCCACAAACAGTTCGACATGCTCATCGACACCCTCAGCAACTATCGCGACAAAGGCTACAAGATTCTCATCACCATTGCTAACGAGCAGCAGCAGCGGCGTTTGGAAAAAGTCTTTGCCACGGCCGAAACGCATGTGGATGTTATTGCCATCGCCAAGGGGCAAGGTATCACCATTAATAACCCTATCTCGCAAGTTCAGTTTCTGCAATGCCAGCTCAACCATGGCTTTGTTGACGAGGCGGAGCAGCTGGTTTGTTTCACCGACCACGAAATCTTCGAACGTTATCACAAATATACCGTCCGCGACCTTAGCGATGCCCACCAGGCCCTCACCCTTAAAGAGCTCTTTGAGTTGAAGCCCGGCGATTACGTGACCCATATCGACTATGGCGTGGGACGTTTCAGCGGATTGGAGAAAATCACCACCAATGGTCATACCCAGGAGGTTATCCGGTTGCTATACAAGAACAACGATACCCTCTATATCAGCATTCACGGCCTGCACAAAATCAGTCGCTATGTGGGCAAGGAAGGTACAGCCCCCACCCTCAATCGGCTGGGCAGCAACACCTGGCAGGTGCTGAAGCAGAAAACCAAGAAGCAGGTCAAGGATATTGCCAAGGACCTCATTGCCCTCTATGCCAAGCGCAAGGCTTCCAAAGGCTTTGCCTTTAGTGCCGATAGCTACTTGCAGGAGCAGCTCGAGGCCTCTTTCTTTTATGAGGACACCCCCGACCAACTTAAGGCCACGCAGGAGGTCAAGCACGACATGGAGGACTCCGCGCCCATGGATCGATTGATATGTGGCGACGTGGGCTTTGGCAAGACCGAGGTGGCCATCCGTGCCGCTTTCAAGGCTGTCTGCGACTCGAAGCAGGTGGCCGTATTGGTGCCCAACACCATCCTCGCTTTCCAACACTACAATACTTTCACCGACCGCCTCAAGGGACTTCCCGTCAATGTAGATTACCTCAATCGTTTCCGCAGCGCAAAGGACAAAAAGGATATTTATAAGCGAGTCGAGGAGGGCAAGATTGATATCCTCATCGGCACCCATGCCATCACCAACAAGAGCCTTAAATTTAAAGACCTCGGGCTTTTGATTATTGACGAGGAACAGAAATTCGGTGTCAGCGCCAAGGAAAAATTGCGCCAGATGAAGGTCAATGTCGACTGCCTTACCCTCACCGCCACCCCCATTCCACGCACGCTGCAGTTCTCCCTCATGGGTGCCCGCGACCTTAGTGTCATCCGCACAGCTCCCCCCAACCGTCAGCCCATACAGACCGAGCTCTGCAGCTTCGACGAGGAGGTTATCCGCGACGCTATCCGCTATGAGATTTCCCGCGGCGGTCAGGTATTCTTTGTTAGCAATCGAGTGGAGAATCTGCCCGAGATGCAGGGACTTGTCAGCCGTTTGGTACCGGATGCCCGTGTGGCCATGGCTCATGGGCAGATGGACGGCAAACAGGTCGAGGACACCATGATGCGATTCCTCGAGGGAGAGGTCGATGTACTTGTCGCCACCTCCATCATTGAGAATGGACTGGACATTCCCAATGCCAATACCATGATTATTAACAATGCTCAGAATTTCGGACTCAGTGACCTCCACCAGATGCGTGGTCGCGTGGGACGCAGCAATAAGAAAGCTTTCTGCTATATGCTCATCCCCTCCTACAGCGTCCTCACCGACGAGGCTCAGAAACGCCTGAAGGCTATCGAGGAGTTCAGTACTATTGGCAGCGGATTGAATATCGCCATGCGCGACCTGGATATCCGTGGGGCCGGCAATATCCTTGGAGCTGAGCAGAGCGGCTTCATCAGCGACATCGGATACGACATGTATCACAAGATTCTCAATGAGGCCATCGAGGAGCTCAAGGAGACCGATTTCAAGGAGCTATTTCAGCAGGAGGTAGAGGATAATAAAGAATATGTGAGGGAGTGTGTCATTGAGACCGATTTGGAGGTGCTGCTGCCCGACGACTATGTCACCAGCGTCAGCGAACGACTTCTCCTTTACAAAGAGCTTAACGACCTCACTACCGACCAAGAGCTCGACCGCTATCGCGAGCGCCTTATCGACCGTTTCGGTCCCATCCCCACAGCCACCCAGGAACTCATCAAAACCATCACCATGCGCCGCATGGCCAAGGAGTTCGGCATCGAAAAAATCGTCCTCAAGCAGAACAAGCTCGCACTCTTCTTCGTTTCCAATCAGGAGAATCCATTCTACCATTCTCTCAACTTCTCCAAGATGATACGCTGCGCCCAAGACCACCCTCAAACCATGCATCTGCGTGAGGCGAAAGGCCGTCTCTCCCTCCTTTGCGACGGCGTGTCCAGCATCCAGCAGGCCATCGAGAAAATTGGCGAACTGATGGGCAGCAGAGCAGCGTGAAGTCCGATTGCAAAAAAATCTTCATGCCACACAATAAAAAAACTTTTTTGAGGTTAATAAGGAGATTGGTTGGAAAAAGTACAATTTTTTAGAAACACGAAACACTAAATAGAAAACATATTAAAAACATTTTATACTATGAAGAAACTGTTTTTATTCTGCCTTGTCGCAGTGATGTCGATAGGCGCAGCAAATGCTCAGAATGCAAAAAGTGAGACCCCCAAAGAGGACCAGCACGGTCCCAAGATTGTCTTTGCGGAGCGTGAGCACAACTATGGTACCATTCAGAAGGGCGGCGACGGCAATTGCACCTTCACCTTCACTAACACGGGTGACGAGCCCCTGATTCTCTCCAGCGTGCGTGCCAGTTGTGGCTGCACTACTCCCAAATGGACCCAGAAACCTGTCATGCCTGGTAAGGCCGGCGAGATAGGCGTACGCTACAACACCAACAACGTGGGTGGCTTCACCAAGACCGTTACCATCACCTCCAACGCCATCAATGAGCCCCGTGTGGTTGTGAAGATTAAGGGTAATGTTGTGGCACCAGATAAACAATAGTTAGCAGTTCACAGTTGTCAGTAATAGTTTAGTGAACAACAAATAGTTTGCAGTAACAAGTTCTTGCCCACATTGGCAATCAACAATAAAATTGACTGTCTACTATCAATGCTAAACCATCATACTGACTATCAACAATCAACTATATTAACCAATATCCAAAAGACATGCCCAGCATATCCAAAAAAGGTTTGGAACTGCCCCAGTCGGCAATTCGCAAACTCGTCCCCTTCTCCGATGCTGCCAAGGAGCGCGGCATCCACGTATATCACCTGAATATCGGTCAGCCCGATATCGAAACCCCAAAAGGTGCTCTGAAGACCTTGGCTGAGACCAAGATTGGCGTTCTGGCTTACAGCCACAGTGCCGGCAACCTTTCCTACCGCAAGAAGCTGGTGGAGTATTATCACCGTCATCAGATTGAGGTGACCACCGACCAGATAATCGTCACCACCGGTGGCAGCGAAGCCCTCCAGTTTGCTTTCACCGTCTGTCTGAACCCCGGTGACGAGATTATCATCCCTGAGCCTTACTACACCAATTACAACACCTTTGCCAAGCTGTGCGACGCCAACATCAAGACGATTCCTAGCGATATCAAGACTGGCTTTGCGCTGCCTCCTATCGAGGAGTTTGAAAAGGCCATCACGCCCCGCACCCGCGCTATCATGATTTGCAACCCCAACAACCCCACTGGCTACCTCTACACCAGAGAGGAGCTGCTGAAGGTTGCCGAGATAGTGAAGAAACACGACCTCTTCCTCTTTGCCGACGAAGTCTATCGTGAGTTCTGCTACGATGGTCACGAGCATTTCAGCGTCATGCAGCTTGAGGGTCTAGAGAAGAACGTTATCCTGCTCGACTCTGTTTCCAAGCGCTACAGCGCCTGCGGCGCCCGTGTGGGTTGCCTGGTTACCCGTAACGAGGAGGTCTACAGCATCGCCATGCGTCTTGCTCAGGCACGTCTTTCTCCTCCCAGCTTCGGCCAGATCTTTGGTGAGGCCGCCGTGGATACTCCTCAGGAGTATTTCGATGCTGTGAGCAAAGAGTATGTGGCACGCCGCAACGTTATCGTGGAAGGCATCAACAAGATTCCTGGATGCTTCTGCCCCAACCCCAAGGGCGCTTTCTACACCGTGGTGGACCTTCCCGTGGACGACAGCGACAAGTTCTGCCAGTGGCTGCTCACCGACTTCAACTACAATGGTGAGACCCTGATGATGGCTCCCGCCACCGGATTCTATGTCAATCCTGAGAATGGTCGTCATCAAGCCCGCATTACCTACTGTCTCTGCATCGAAGACCTCAAGCACGCCATTAAGTGCTTGGAAGAGGCCCTGAAGGTTTATCCGGGTAGAACAAATAAGTAAATCTTGCATAATGTACAACGCATAGTTGCTACATTGTTGTTTACGAAAAGATAAGGACGGCCTCTAACAGCCGTCCTTTTTAAATCAATGTTTATGGAAGGTACTCAACGTCGCAAACAAATCATTCAGGCATGTATCGACCGTCAGCAGGAGGTGGCCGCTACCGCTAAACAGGAGATGGACTCGGCTCAGCAACAAAGCAATGAGTATGGTGCCAATGTGGACCGTTACGATTCTTACCGCACCAAGATGATGCGCAGTCGAGACATGTATGCCAAGCAGCTCTCCAATGCCAACGCCAGCATCCGCGTGCTGCAGGAACTGTTGAAGATGGCACCCATGCACGTGGCCGACCATGGCGCTATCGTCATCACCGACAAGCAGAAGTTCTTTCTGAGTGTGGGCATTGGCAAGTTTTTAGTTCCCTACAAAAGCGCTCCGTCGGTGGCTCAGGAGGTCTTCTTTGCCATTAGTGCGCAGACCCCTATTTATATGGCCCTGAAGGGCAAAAGGGTAGGGGAGAGTATCACCTTCAATGGTGTCACACAAGTGGTGAAGGAAATACTATGATAGGGTTTTGCACCATTTAGGTGGGTTCTATTCATTTGTTTTCGTGTTGCGTCCCTATTCAAGTCCCCTTTGTTTTCTTAATCGAAAACTTAATGGTTGGGCTTATTGCAGGAGACTTAGCTCGAGGTCCTTTTTGAGCTCATCAAATCGAAGGAATGGGTGACCAGAGTGGTCTTTCCATACCACGGTTTGGTAGTTGGGGAAGAGGTGAAGCAGAGGAGTGTGGTCGCCGAGCAGTTCGTCGTCGGTGCTGAGAGCGAAATGCAGTTGGCCGTCGCGCGGTTTCAACTGGCAGAATACATGTTGGTCAAAGTCTTCGTATTCCTTTATTCTTTTGGCAATGTTGTCCTCCTGTCCTGCGGTGAGGGCGGAAAGATGTCGGCAGATGGTGGTGAGGATGTCCCTGACGGGGTTGACGCACCAGATGATACCGGAGTAGAAATGACTACAGCAGAGAGCATAGTAACCTCCCATGCTGCTGCCGAGAATCAGGTTGGGCTTTTCTTCGGCAACGATTTGTTGCAGCTGGTGGTAAATTGTTTGAGGGGCAAGGCGGTCGTAGTCGAATGTGGGGGAAACCACATGGGCTTCAGGAAACATCGCTTTGAGCTTCTGGGCCTTTAGTGCGTTGCCATTGGAACCATAGCCGTGGATATAGAGAAAGACCATGTTTCAGTTTTAGTTAATTAGATGTTGATAGGGGTGGTCAAATAGGTCCACCTTATCATCATAACGCCAAGCACTTTTTTTTAGTATTTTGTAACAATAATAATTGCTTTTTTTCGTTTACTAAAAGTTAATTAATTCAAAGCTATGAAAAATAGAATATCCCTTATTTTATGCTTGAGCCTATTGCTGTTAGGAGTTGGCACTCGGGCTCAGAACCAGCAGCAACGATTGGAAAACCATGTCTATTTCTTGGCTGCCGATTCGCTCAACGGTCGTAAGGCAGGTAGTCCCGATGCCCGGAGGGCAATGCGATATATCGAAAACGAGTATCGTGCCATGGGTTTGCGGCCATTGTGGGGAGACGATATGCGCCAGTATTTTATTCAAGAGATAGACAATGTGTTGAGCCCTCAGATGACGACAATCAATTCCGACTCTGTCAGCAGCTACGAGCAAAGAGGAGATATTGTCTACTGTAACCTTGTGGCTGTGATACCTGGTAGCGACCCTGTGCTGAAGGATGAATATGTGGTGGTGGGTGCCCATTATGACCACCTGGGTTTGCGCAATGGCAAAGTGTATAATGGTGCTGACGACAATGCGTCGGGTTCTGCTGCCGTAATAGAGATGGCCCGCCAGTTGATGGCTCGCCGTAGTCAGCTGGCCCGCAGCGTGATTATATGTGCCTTTGATGCCGAGGAGATTGGCCTCTGGGGTTCTACGGCTTTGGCATCCCAAATGAGCAGCTGTGGTCTTCTCTCCCATGTCACCATGATGATGAGCATAGACATGGTGGGATGGCTGAAAGGAGGCAAGCTCGACTTCAGCGGTACCGCCACATTGAAAGATTGCTCCGCCATGATAGAGGAAGCGGCTCAGCGGAGTGGCATCAGGGTTAGCAAGAATCGCTATGAAACCTCTCCTTTTGGTGCCACCGACACGGAACCGTTTGCTAAAAGAGATATTCCCACGCTGGCAGTCACCACCGGATTGGGTTCCCCCTATCACAAACCCGAGGACGATGCCGATTTGATTGATTATGCTGGGATGTCGAAAGTGACCGATTGTCTGGTCGCTTTGGTCTCCACCATGGCATCAAGAGAGACGGTCATGGCCGCCACAGGCAAAATATCCCCCAAACACAAAAATAAACTACCTGTTTTAGAAGCCGGTATTGTGTTGGGTATCGGTACCAACCGGCTTAATTTCTGCAATACCGCTTTTATCACCAAACCGGGTGTTGACGCTCAGGTGGGATTGACTGGACAGCTGAATTTTTCCAAGCATCTGGGACTTCAGGTAGATGCCCTGTTCGACAGGTCTACTTCTAAGTATCCACCTCAGGAGGATTTGCTTGCTGGCAGCTTAAGTTATGGTCAGTCGTCGCTGTTGGTTCCTGCTCAGCTGAAACTGATTTTGGGCAACCGAACAGCCAATTTCCAAGTTGGTTTGGGTGGTTTCTACAGCTATCTATTACGTTCCGACCTAACTGATCATGAGAAAGGAGTGACAGAGCGTGTACGCATTTTGCCGACCGACCAGTATGGCCTCACGTGGAGTTTGAGTGTCCGCTTAATGGAGAAGATATCTATGGGTTGCTCCTTTTATTATGCATTCAATGGAAATAACGACAAGTTCTCCATCGACACCAAGCGGAGGTCATCACTTTTTAATGTGAGCTACCTATTTTGATAGGGTACAAGGTATTGTGTTCGGTTAACAGTTAACGGAGTTTGACAACCTATACTTGCAACTATCAACTCTAACGAATACGGATTAATCTTTAACTCTAAACTATAATACATGATTGACTTTAAACAAATAATTGGAGCCTTTTTGGTGTTGTTTGCCATTATCGATATTACGGGTTCCATCCCTATCTTTCTTTCGCTGAAACAAAGTGGCAACAAGTACCATCCCCTCTATGCTGCCCTTATCTCGTTGGGCATCTTTGTGGTGTTCTTTTTCTTAGGCGACGCGGCTTTGAAACTGTTTGGCGTGGACATTCAGTCCTTTGCTGTGGCTGGTTCTATCGTGCTCTTCATCATGGCTTTTGAAATGATTTTGGGCGTGGAAATCTTCAAAAACGACCCAGCCGGAGGTGGCTCCACCGTGGTGCCTATTGCTTTCCCTTTGATAGCGGGTCCGGGTGCCCTCACCACCATTATCTCCCTACGGGCAGAGTATGCCGATGTTAACATCCTCATAGCCCTGCTGATTAACATCGTTATAGACTATTTGGTGCTGCGCTATATCAGCAAGTTGGAAAAGCTGTTGGGTGCCACCTTGGTCTCTATCCTGCGTAAATTCTTTGGTGTCATCCTGTTGGCTATTGGTGTCAAACTGTTCACCACCAACCTCGGCAGCATCATTCACTCGCTCAATTGGTAAACTATCCGCTCTATGAAAAAAACAATTGCTCTCATCCTATCGCTGCTGCCGCTGCTTGTTTGGGCACAGGATTATGATTTTGCCAAAAACATCGGCGACAATACTCTCTATTTTTCCATCCTCACCACTGGCGGTAAGAATGGCCCCACCGTAGAGGTCAGTTTTCCTAATACCGAGGAGAATCCTTGGAAAGGCTATAGCAAGCCGCGTGGACAGCTCACTATCCCCGATGTGGTTACCCCCGACCGCTCCAAGGCGAAGAATGCTGACCCTGAGGACGATGACACAACCATCTACAAAGTGGTGTCTATCCGTTACAATGCGTTCCAAGGATGCGACCGCATCACCAAGCTGATCCTCCCCAGCACAATCAAACGGATTGAGGAGTTCGCTTTCGATGGGTGCAAGCGCATCGAATATATCGTTTGCGAAGCTCAGGAGCCACCTCGTCTCGACGAGTCCTCCTTCGACAAAGTCGACATCAATATCCCCTTGCGTGTCCCAACAGGTACCTACGAAAAATACAAAGACGCAATCGGTTGGCGTGTCTTCACCGAGATTATTGAATATTAACTCAACCGCCACCAGATTTCCTACCACGGCTATGATCTACGACACCCTCGCCCACCTCTCGCTTTATGAGAAAGCCCTACCGCTCCTCTCTGAGGGGTTGCGCTTTATACAGAATGCTTCAGCCGACATTGCTCCAGGTCGCCACCTGCTTTCTGCCGGCAACTACGCCAACGTGGACCTGTATACCACCCGCAAGGTGAATCCTCTGGGCTATGAGGCCCATCGCAAATATATTGATATTCAATTCCTCCTTTCAGGTGAAGAGGAGGTGCTGATACGGAATGTCGATGAGCTCGATTGCACCTCTCCCTACGACCCTGACCGCGATGTGGCTTTCTTCCGACATGCCGAACCCACTGCCCGAGTGAAGTTGGGCAAAGGCGCTTTTGTTGTCCTTTTCCCTCAGGATGCCCACGAGCCTCAGATTTGCATCGACACACCCTCACCTGTCAAAAAGATTGTCGTTAAAATTGCCATCGACAATCTCTAAGACACTATTCGTTAATAAGCAATAAACACGATATGGAAGTATTCACCCTTACCAACAAAAATGGCATGACGGCCCGTATCACCAATTATGGTGGCCGTATCGTCTCCCTCCTCGTACCTGACCGCAATGGCAAATTGCAGGACGTGGTGCTCGGTTTCGACAAAATGGAGGATTATCTGCGTGAGAACCACCTGACTGACTTCGGTGCCGCCATAGGACGCTATGCCAACCGCCTGGGCGATGGCAAAATCACGGTGGCAGGCAAGACCTATCAGCTTCCGCAGAACAACGGCCGCCATTGTCTTCATGGGGGTCCTACGGGTTGGCAGTATCAGCTCTTCGAAGTTGAGCGTCACACAGCCAACACCCTCATCCTCACTTTGGTCAGCCCAGATGGCGACAACAATTTCCCTGGTGAGGTTCGGGTCCGACTGACCTATACGGTCACCGAGGACAACCAACTGGATATCCGTTACTCGGCCACCACGGATGCACCTACGGTCATTAATATGACCAATCATAGCTATTTCAATCTCAACGGCGACGGTAGCACCACGATTCTTAACCACCTCCTGATGATTGATGCCGACCAATACACCCCCATTGACGATTCTTACCTGCCCATCGGCAACAAGGCATCTGTGTCGGGAACTCCTTTTGATTTCCGCAAGGCCAAGGCCGTTGGCAAAGAAATTGGAGCCGATGATGAACAACTGCGTAATGGCAATGGCTATGACCATAACTGGGTGCTCAACACGCATGGCGACGTGAATAGGCCCTGCGCACGTCTTGAAAGTCCCACTACGGGCATTGCCATGGAGGTTTTCACTACGGAACCGGGCATGCAGGTTTATACGGGTAATTTCCTCGACGGTTCCCTCAGAGGCAAGAAGGGTATCGCATATCAGCAACGTAGTGCCATCTGCCTTGAAACCCAAAAGTACCCCAACAGTCCTAACAATAACTGGCCAGAGTCCAATGCCTTCCTCACCCCAGGAGAGGACTATTTCAGTCGTACCATCTTTGGCTTTTCTACCTGCTGAGGAGCCTTTGACTGAAGGAAGACCATAAGAAGGATGATGAGAGATTCCTTGTAGGAAACGATGTGTTGACGCGGTTTCCCATCGCCAAATGAAAGAGCCGCCCCTGCGATAGGCTGGGGCGGCTCTTTTGGTATTGTTAAGTAGGTTGAGAACTACATATTCTCAGCGTAGGAAATGTATTTGTCGGCCTCGCCGTACTCGGAGCTTTCGGGATAGTTGTCCTTGATTTGCTGGAAACATTTGACAGCGGCATCCTTGTCGCCCAGTTTCAGCTGCATCATGCCTGCTTTCCAAAGTGCGGTGGGGGCAATGATGAAGTTCTTGGCCTTGTTGGCAGCTTTCTGGTAGTAGTTGTAGGCCTCTTTGGCGTTGTCCTGCTCGGCATGGCAGTCGCCAATGAGCATCAGGGCTTCAGCACCGGTGAAGGTGTCCTTGCCTTTGTATGATTTCAGCAGGTCGATGGCTTCGTTGTATTTGCCCATGTTGAGCTGGCAGATGCCGGCATAGTATTTGGCCAAGTTGCCGGACTTGGTGCAACCATACTGGTCGATGATGTCGGCAAAGCCTAAGTATTGGTCGTTTCCATTGAGGGCCAACTCGAAGTTGCCTTCGCCAAACCATTGCTCGGCAGCATACATATCCTCAGCAGCGCGCTGTTGGTGTGGACGGGCATAAAGACCCACATAAGCCCAGATGGCTAAAGCTACCACCACGATGGCTCCCGCCACGATGGTGATGGTTTTTTTGTTCTTCTCAACGAACTGTTCGGTTTTTGCGATAACGCCGCTAACCTCAAGATTTTTCTCTTCGTTTTGCTCTTTCATTCTATAGTTAGTTTTATTATTTTCGAGGGTGCAAAATTAGTCATTTTTTTCCATTGAAACGAAATAATTTTTATTGCCGACTTTATTTTTATACACAATTTTATTTTTAACATTTTGTATTCTATTGTCTTTCTTGTTGTTGTATTGTTCGTGGTAAAAAAAATCGGTGAAAAAAAGTTTTTATTGCTTTTTTTGCATATCTTTGCAAATTAGATTTTAATGATGATTATACGCTAAAAAGATTGTAGAAATGAATACGAAAGTAAAATATCTCGGTTTGGAACTGAAAAGTCCTATCATTGCTGCCAGTAGCGGCTTGACAGCCAGTGTTGACAACCTGGTGAAGCTGGAAAGAGCCGGTGCAGGTGCGGTGATTTTGAAGTCCATTTTCGAAGAGCAGATTATCTATGATATCAAGCGCAATACCCACGTGTTTGCCCCCGTGGGCAATTATGGTGCCAGCTATGAGTATATAGCCCAGCATGTGGCCGACAATTCCATGGCCAAGCATTTCGAACTGATTCGCCTGGCTAAGGAAAACCTCTCCATACCTGTGATTGGCAGCATCAACTGCTTCTCGCATGAGAACTGGATTACCTATGCCAAGCAGTTTCAGGACAAGGGCTGCGACGCGTTAGAGTTTAACATGGCCATCATGCCGTTTGATGCCAGCCTCTCCGCCGACGACGTGGAGCGCACTTTCTCCGACATCATCCAGTCGGTCCGCAAAACGGTGACCATCCCCATCAGCATCAAAGTGAGCACCTATTTCACCGATCTGGCCAAGTTTATGCAGAAACTCTCGTGGTCGGGCATTCAGGGCATCACCATGTTCAACAAGGCCCTCCAGCTGGATATTGATACCGAGGCAGAAGCGGTTTGCAATGCCCATTCGCTCACCGACCCCACCGAGCTTTACAACACCATCCGTTGGACCGCCATACTGAGCAACAAGCTGCGTTGCGATCTTAGCGCCACCACGGGCGTTAGCGATGCCAACGATGTGGTCAAGTTGCTCCTTGCCGGTGCCACCACGGTGCAGGTAGCCTCCTGCCTCTACCGGAACGGTGTGGGCTATATGGCCGACCTGAATAAGGGCCTGCAGGATTGGATGAAGGGCAAGGGCTACGAGGATCTCAACCAGTTCCGTGGCAAGCTGGCCCTCAAGTCCAATGACAAGGCCTCCATGCTGATGCGCACCCAGTTTATGAATTATTTTGCCGAAATCAAATAAGGCACAATTTTATTATTAATCCTTTTAGACTTATCCATTATGGACAATGCACAAGACAGACCCGTGAGTTTCTTTCGTTTTGAAGACCTCCGTATTTACGCTAAATCAACCGACTACAGCTCATGGCTAATAGCACATTTGGGCGAACCCACCAATGAGAGACAGCGCAGTTTAGTCAGCTCGTTCTGCCATTCTTCATATGACATCGCGCTTAACATCGCTGAAGGCTCTTCTCGCAACAAGAGCCAGTTCGAGCATTGCCTCAAAATCTCTAAGACTGCTATCCGCGAGTGTATTGTCTATACTGCCATTGCATTCCAGTCGGGCCTCTTTGACGAAGAGACCTGCAATCAGTCACGCGAATATCTCATGGAGCTAACCCGCATGATTGGTGCTTTGATTATCTCGTTGCAGCGCGGTGGCCGCCGTCGCGATGAGATGGACGCTGACAGCGAGTCGGCAGGCGACACGACTGTTGACGACTTGGATAGCATCGACACGAACTTCTAAATTCTCCTATTAGATGGCAGGTCAGGGCAACTCTCTGGCCTGCTACACTATTGATAAGTAATGTATCCTAAAATAGAAGACTTACACTTTACCGAGACCGGCAATTTCTTCTTGATTGCCGGTCCGTGTGTTATAGAGGACCAGGAGTCGCCCTTTGCCATTGCCGAACGGCTCGTCGACATCACCGAGCGTCTTCACATCCCCTTTGCGTTCAAGGCCAGCTATCGCAAGGCCAATCGGTCGCGCATCGATTCTTTTACTGGCATTGGCGACCAGGCAGGCCTTGAGGTGTTGCAGGCCATCCGCAGCCGTTTTGGCATACCTGTGGTTACCGACATCCATGCCGAGGAGGATGCTGCGCTGGCGGCCCCTTATGTGGACGTGTTGCAAATACCCGCTTTTCTTTGCCGGCAGACCTCGCTGCTGCAAGCTGCTGCCCAAACGGGGCGCTGCGTCAATATCAAGAAAGGCCAGTTCCTCTCGCCCGAGGCAATGACCTATGCTGTGGAGAAGGTGCAGCGCGCAGGCAACGACAATGTCATGCTCACCGAGCGGGGTACCACCTTTGGCTACCAAGACTTGGTGGTGGATTTCCGTGGCGTTCCATTGATGCAGCAGAACCATGTGCCCGTGGTTGTGGACATCACCCATTCTTTGCAACGCCCTAACCAAACCTCTGGCGTGACGGGGGGCAACCCCGAGATGATAGGCACCATTGCACGTGCCGCTGTGGCAGTAGGATGCGACGGCATCTTCATGGAGACTCACCCCAATCCTGCCGTTGCCAAGTCCGACGGGGCCAACATGCTGCGCCTCGACCTCGTCGAGCCTCTCCTCCAACGCCTACTCAAAATACATCAAGCCACTCGCTAATCTGTAACTATAACTTATGAACCTCAACCTCAAGAAACCCCTTATTTTTTTCGACCTAGAGACCACTGGCGTCAATGTGGGTCACGACCATATTGTTGAAATATGTCTCCACAAGGTCAACCCCGACCAAACCACCGAAACCCGCGTCTACCGCGTGCGCCCTGTGGATGCCCAAGGCAACACCGTCCATATTCCCGAGTATACCACCGCCATTCATGGCATCAGCGATGCCGATGTGGCCGACAAGCCTTCTTTCCAAGAGCTTGCCCCTGAGATTGCCGCCTTTATAGGCGATGCCGACTTGGCGGGCTACAATTCCAATAAGTTCGACGTTCCCCTGCTTGTCGAGGAGTTCCTGCGGGTGGGCTTTCCTTTCGACCTCAAGTGCCGCCACCTCATCGATGTGCAGAACATCTTCCATAAGATGGAGCAGCGCACCCTCAAGGCCGCCTATCGATTCTATTGCCACAAAGAACTGGAGAATGCCCACAGCGCCGATGCCGACACCCTGGCCACCTATGAGGTACTGAAGGCACAGCTCGACTGCTACAAGGATGTTGAGTACACCGCCCCCGATGGCAAGGTGAGCAAGCCCATCGTCAACGACATGGAGCAGCTAAGCCGTTTCACGCATGCCCACCAATGGGCCGACCTGGCCGGCCATATTGCCTATGACGAGAAAGGTCGCGAGGTTTTCAATTTCGGCAAGCATAAGGGCAAGACTCTCGAGCAGGTGTTTACCCACGAGCCCGCCTACTATGATTGGATGATGAAAGCCGACTTTCCGCTTTCCACCAAATCCCTCCTCACCGAAGTGTGGACCCGCATGAGAGACAAAAAACTCAACGACCTCAAACTGCATTTCGGCCAACAGTAGTGTACGCTGTGCAATAACTGCTGCCCCACTATCCAGCGTTCAGGATTATTTCTCTATGTATAGAGAAAGGGGCAGTAGTGGGCATAATGGGCGTTCAGGCAATGGCTTCCCTCTATTTGATGTCCAGCGAGAGCAGGGGACGGCCTTCGATGGTGCCTTCGAGGTGGTCGCCTATCTGGACGGGTCCTACGCCTGCCGGGGTGCCGGTATAGATGAGGTCGCCCGTGCGCAAGGTGATGAAACGGGAGACGTAGGCGATGAGGTGGTCCACATCGAAAATCATGTCGCCGCTGTTGCCTTGCTGCACCAGGTTGCCGTTGATCTTAAGGTCGAAGTTGAGGTCGTTGATGGGTTTGCCCAGCTCTTCTAATTTGACGAAAGGTCCCATCACGGCGCTGCCGTCGAAGCCCTTGGCCAGCAGCCACGGCATGCTGCGCTCTTTAAACCCCTTCTGTATGTCGCGGGCGGTAAAGTCAATACCCAACGCCACAGAGTCGTAGTACTTGTGGGCAAACTCTGGTTTAATGCACTTGCCTAAGCGGTTGATCTTCACCACCAGCTCGGCCTCGTGCTGCACATCTTGGGAGAAATCGGGATAAAAGAAAGGCATCTGCTTTTGGTTCAGCGCGCTGTTCGGTTTCATAAAGAAGACGGGTTCGGTTGGCACGGCCGACTGCATCTCTTTGGCATGGGGCGCATAGTTGCGCACTACACATAGTATCTTCATTGTTTTCTGTTTTTTGTTGTTCTGTTATTTGCATTCGTATGCCACGATGTCGATGCGGCGGTTGCGTGCTGCCTGCATGTCATACACGGAGCGTACACTCTTGGGATTGCGCAATGGGCTGTTGGTGGCCACCTCTTCCTCGCCAGGCGCACCGTTGGCAACGGTCTCAATTGTGAGGCTGCCTGCCTCCAGATAGGGGGCAAGTACCCCTTGGTTCCATCGCTTCAGCGAGTTGCGGAAGCAGTCGATGCGGCGTTTCGAAATGTTCACATTGTACAGGTTTTCAAATAGCGGGCTGGCGTAGCCGTTGACGGTAATGCTCACCTTCTTGCCCGCCTTTAGGTCGGCGTAGAGGTATTCCATAAACTTCATCATGTCGCTGTGGCCTTTCTTCAACTCAAACTCAAAAAAGTAGTCTACCCCCTTTTGAATCGAGTCCCATTTGCGACGGTCCACCGGACTGGGTTGGGCTCCTTTGTATTCTTCTCTCCGCTGCATGTATTTATGCCAAGTGGCGGAGTAGTCGAGGGTGGTGGTGGTGTCTAAGGTCTTGGCGTTGGGCTCGTCGTTGTGGAAATAGAGGCTCAGCGGCAGCAGGTCCTGCACGCTCTGAATATTGGCGGTGTCTATAAAGACAGGAGCCGCCGTGTCGGGCTTGGTGAAGATGCGGCGCCAACGGTAGAGGTCGTTGCAGCAGTTCTCGCTGGTCTTGTAGAGCGACCCGGGCCGGTTGGAGGCCATGAAGCCACATGCCACCACTATCTCGTTGTCCTTGATGCCTTCCTGCTCACAACGGCAGCGACATGGCTGGTAGTTGAAGAAAAGGTCGTCCCACTTGGTGTTGATTTCCTCCCCCAGATTCTCGGGAGCCTGCCAACTGTTGCGCATTCCTTCGGCACGGTAGACATCCATATTGCCCTGACCTCCTGCCCGATTGCTGCTGAAATAGAGCGTGCCTTCTTCGTTGCAGTAATAGGGGGTCACATCGTTGCTGTCGCTGTTGACCGGCGTGCCCAGGTTGGTGCAGTTGCCCGGAGTCCCCTCGCTGATGATGATGGCATACCAGATGTCCATGCCGCCCAGTCCTCCAGGACGGTCTGAGCTGAAATAGAGGATGGTCTCACCTGTGGGCAGGTAGCCGATGGTGGGGTGGCTGCTGTTGTAACCATTCAGGTTCACGTCGCCCTTCAGCTTCTGCAGCTTGCTCCAACGTTTGTTCACACGGTGTGAGTAGTAGATGTGGTTTCTGCTCTTTTCGCCCGATTCGCTGTGGGTGATGTAGAGCATATCGTTCTTCGGGTCATAGGCCACGTTGCCGTTGTTCATGCCGGTTGCATTCAGTCCCCAATGGTTCAGCAAACCTTTGCCGATGGCCCCACTGCTGTCGATGGGTGCTTGGTAGATTTCTGTCAGCATGGGGTTGAAGTCAACCAGATACAGCCGTGGCGACTCCTCTATCATCATGGTGGTGTAGAGTATTATGCTGTCGTCCACAATCACGGCCCCCGTTTCGCTGCCCGTGGTGTTGATGCTGTCGTGCAAGTGCTTCACTTCGTAGCGCAGGTTCTGGCTCCAAGCCATGCTGCCCATCAGGAGTGCTATTGTGGCTATTATTGTTTTTTTCATATCTTTCAGTATTTAAGCATTCTGGTCAAAGAAAGGTTAGTATGTCGGACATTTTATTTTCATTGTCTTGCGATTTCCTTTGGAGAGGCGGTAAACCATGCCAACTTCCAAGGCTCCCACGCCTCCCGAGGCGGCTATCAGGTCTGAGATATTGGCATCGTAACAAAAGGTGAATACCCAGGCGTTGTACTCTATCATCAGGTTGGCTATCAAGGCATCGCCCTGCCGCATGGCCAGTCCTGCGCGCAGGCTCATCTGGCTCTGTCCTCCTTCGGCAAGGTACCATTTCAAGTCGGCCCCATACAGCAGCTCGCGGTATTCCCCTTGTGCCTGAAACAGCACGATGGGCATCAGCGACAACGACTCCCAGTTGCGCCATTCCAAGCGTGCGAAGAGGCTGTAGCGGGGCATCAGGAAGGTGTTGCCCAAGCCCGAATAGGAGATGTTGGGGCGGTTTAAATTCCTTACTGAAAATCCCACCTTGGTGTGCAGGTCGCCGGTGGGTTGGTAGTACCAAGCCAACCCCAGACAGAGTAGGGGATAGGACACTTTCTGAACATCGAAAATCTCGGTTGGGTCTTCCATGTTGGCCTCGTTGGGATTGAAGCCCGACTGGGCATAGCCGCCGTCAACACCCACCGACAGGAAGTTGTTGCCATATTTGCTGATGGAGGTAAAGAAAGCTGCCGACAGATGGCCCGAGGTGGTGCCGTAATGGAGCGTGCCGGCATGGTCGCTGAAGAAAGTGCCTCCAATGCTGACGCCGCTACGGCGGTTGTTGCTACGCCAAACCGAAATCTCGCCTGTCACCCCGGTGGTTTGGAAAGGCGCGCTTATGGTTGCCCATTGGTTGCGGTAGATCATGCCAAAGCGTCCCAAGCCGTCAAAAAATCCGGCATAGGCGGGGTTCAGCAGCATGGGGTCGGCATCCACTTGCGAGAAATGGATATCCTGCCCCCTCAGCCCTATTAGGCCGCCCAACAACGCTATTATGGCAATCAGTCTTTTCATCTATTCAACTTTCTTGTTAGCCTTTTATTCAGCCAACCTCTATTTCGTCTAAGCAACTTCTATGAACTGCCCACAATCCTAACGTGCATAAGGGGGTAGGCTCAGGTCGGCAAACTCGCCCAGCTGGTATTTGAAGTACCCCGCTATGCCCACCATGGCAGCATTGTCGGTGCAGAACTGGAATTTCGGTATGAACACTTTCCAATGGTGCTTCTGCCCAATGCGTTGCAGCTCGCTGCGCAGCAGACTGTTGGCCGATACGCCACCGGCTATGGCTATCTGTTTTACGCCGCTCTCCTTCACCGCTTTCTCCAATTTCTTAATCAGAAAACCCACGATGCATTGCTGTATCGAGGCACAGAGGTCGGCCTTGTGCTCCTCGATGTAGTTGGGCTCTTCGGCAATGCGGTCACGCAGAAAGTAGAGGAAGGAGGTCTTGATGCCGCTGAAGCTGTAGTCGTTGCCCGGTATATGGGGAGTGGCAAAGTGGTAGGCCTCGGGGTTGCCCTCTTTGGCCAGGCGGTCGATGATAGGGCCGCCCGGGTAGCCCAGGTCCATGATCTTGGCCGCCTTGTCTATGGCCTCGCCGGCCGCGTCGTCGATGGTCTCGCCTAGCACCTCCATGTCGAAATGGTTGCGCAATAGCAATATCTGTGTGTGACCGCCCGACACCAGCAGGCAGATGAAGGGGAACTGGGGCACCTCGCTCTCGTCGTTCTCCTTGATGAAATGGGAGAGCACATGTCCTTGCAGGTGGTTTACCTCGATGAGGGGTATCTCCATGGCTTGGGCAAAACTCTTGGCAAAGCTCACCCCCACCATCAGCGACCCCAGCAGGCCCGGACCGCGGGTGAAGGCCACCGCATCAATCTCCTCTTTGCGTATGTTGGCATTCTTGATGGCGGTGTCCACCACAGGCACAATGTTCTGTTGGTGGGCGCGGGAGGCCAGCTCGGGGACCACCCCGCCATATTGTTCATGCACCTTCTGTGAGGCTATCACATTCGACAGGATGCGGTCGCCACGCAGCACGGCCGCCGATGTGTCGTCGCACGACGACTCAATAGCAAGTATAGTGGTATTATGTTTGGTAGATTCCATTCAGTATATAATTTGCCAATGCAAAGATACACATTTTTTTTAATATGTAATGATTATTCTCACTTTTCACCCAAGAGATTCAGGCGATTGTTTATTGTTTAAAGTCAGTAAAAGTATAGAGTATATAGTTGCTATTTTAATGTTGATGGTTTAATGCATAAAGGTGGGTTCTATAAATTGCTTTCAATCGATTTTATTCTTATTTCGAGCAGATTTCCGTGCGGAAGGAGGGCGCAGCGTTTCGCAAAGCGAGCGCAAAAAGATACTTGTGTCTTTTGCCGTGCCACAGCAACGTTATTTTCGAGTGCAAAGGAAACTTGCTTCCGCCCGCCGAGGCGGGGCTTTCACCGCACAAAAATATACTCCTAATTTACTCCGTATTTACTCAATTCGCCTTTAGGCGCAAAACATCATGCTGATAAAGCAGAAGAAAGTTAAATACCATAAATGCGGAGTAAATTCTAAGTAAATAGAAAATGTTGCTTCAATCAAACGACAAAGAGAAGGTTTGGCAAAAATCAGTCATATATTGCAATAGAACGTTGTTTTTTTAATGTGGAATTAGCTCAGCGTGCCGGAGTGAAGAAAGTCCTGTGGACTTTCGATAGCTGAGCATCGCGAAAGCGGAGAAATCAACGCTCTCAAAATCTAATTAATAGAACCCATCTCTTGGCGAGTCTCCTTGCTTCGTCTTTTCATCGACCCTGACAGGCTCTGTCGAAACGGTCGTTCACCTCAAGCATCCATTTAGGAAGCATCCTTTTAGCCTTCGCCACCAGGTCCTCGGGCATCGTTTTGTAGTAGGCGTAAGCCATAGGGCCCGAGATGGCAGCCAAAGTGTCGGCATCGCCTCCAAGCGAAATGGCCAGTTTCAGGCAGTCGACATAGTCCGTCGACTCTAAGAAACAGATGATGGCGGGCCCCACAGAGCCAGGACAGGTAGAGTCGAAGGTGTAGCCATCGTGAAAGTCGGCATATCGCTGTGATGCCCACTCGGGGTAGTACTTGGCCAAGATGTTCTTTTTCACATAGTCTTTGTCCTTTCCTTGGTTGAGGTGGAACAACGCCACAGCTGCGGCTATGGCTCCCTTGATGCCCTCGGGGTGGTTGTGTGTGGGGTTGGCCGTCAGGGTAGCCATCTCGATGCATTGTTCTTCGGTCTCCGATAGCCATCCCGCCGCGGAACACCTCATGGCACTACCATTTCCCAAACTAAGGTAGGGCTGTGGAGTTGGGTTGGCGAGCCATGCCCTGAACTTATGTCCATAGCCAGCATGAGGATGATTGTTGCATCGGTCCCATAGGTTCTTGGCCATATCGAGTCCGTCGATGAACGCCTCGGCACATGCAAACGTGCACACCGTGTCGTCGGTAAACCTAGCTCTCGAGCTAAACAGCTCGACGCTTTCATAATCCTTTATGCGGTGGTTCCTACCCTCGTAAGCGCTGCCCGCTATGTCGCCTATGGCTGTGCTCATCAATAGATTTTTCATTATCCTTTAGTTTATTTGTGATTTGCAAATATACATAAATAATCCGACATAAACGAGACTTCCTCCATTAATAATTAATGACAATTTACGTCTAACCCGATACACTTCTTGCAGGTGGTGCCAACCTTAGGCATCACCTTCTTCTGCCCTTGGACTCTGCGGAAAGGTAGGGCCTCATAGGGAAGTAGGGCAAGTAAAGAGACCAATTCTTCCAATAGACAGTTCTTCCAATTAAAAAATGGCATGCCAAATCCCCTTTATATTATATATAACTAATTAATATATAATTAATTATATAGATAATTAGGAAAGTTGGAATACCCATAAAATTAATTGTCCAACTGTCTTTTGGAAGATAATGTTAAAATTTACGTTTCATTTTTCTTCTAAAAAGCAAAAACACAATGAAATACGAAATTAGCAATAAGACCGTACCCAAGATGCCGACCCTTGGAAAAGGGACAGAATGCATTCAAATACTCCTCTCCCTGGCCTCAAAAACTATACCCTTCCCGCTTGTTCCGATGCTATCCTCTCTACTTGGCGTCCATGTGGGTGTCTTTAAATTTCAACATCTCGACCTCATTAGATAGAACTTTGGGGCCAAATGGCCATCCTCGACGGCGAAACAGGCGGTACCAAGGGCCAATTGTCCAATCTGGTAGAGGCCTTTTGTCACCAATTTCGCGAGCACGACGAGGATGAGCTGAAGAAACTCGTCGAGTGGCAACGAAGGGTATGGGTGGGGCCTGATGTTCGTCGGTAAGGCCACTGTTTCTTCGCTCGCCGACGAACAAACGACGGCCGCTGAGCGAGGAATGAACGAAGAAACGGTGGTTTTTCGACAAAGGAGGGATGTAAAGGTGTCGACGCAGAAGTACAGTTTTGCCCTTCTAGGTGTACCAGCATGTTGGCGATGGTGATGGAGTAGCGGTTGATGTCAAACTAGGAGACATCTGGTAGTTCCTGAGGTTGGGTCGAGCCTGACAAAGCTGCTGATGGGGCGATTTTGTCAAGGTATATGTGATAGTATGCCCATCCTTCCACTTTTGGCAACCAGATTGCTCATTTGACCAAAAGTACCTTCAAGTTTTCTCCGTAAAAACAAGAGCCTCTTTGATATGTGGAAAAGGCTCTTGTTTTGTGCTAAATTGTTATTTGTTACCTTTGGCTCGGTTGTGAGTGAGGCAGAGCATTTGGCAGTTGTCTTCGGTGGTGGCGCCACCTTTGCTCCAAGCTTCCACATGGTCGGCATCCATCTCTTTTTCTGACCATATCTTGGTGCGTCGTGCTTCGTGTCCCATGGCGCATAGTGGGCAATTGCTAATGCCTCGATGTCGTGCATCTTCGGTCTGACGCTTATAGACACGTCGCTTCGTGGCTTCGTCAAATACCCGAACATCGAGAAGCCGCGTATCTTGCTCACCACCTAAAAGATATTCAAAGATGCCTTTGCGATTCTTCACACATGGGTCATCCATCAGTTCTGAGGCTTTCCTTGTCATCTCCTTTTGGTTATAGGGTGTGTCATGATAATCGTCGTATAGCTGACCCCATTTCAAACCGCACATCTCGCTGTAGTGGTCGGCAAAGATGCTCTCCACCCATGCAATCACGTCGTTGAAATAATCCTGTAATTCGTCTATTTGAGTGTCGTGTCGGTGGGCCTGCATATATTCCTCTACTTGACCGTGACTAACCCAGGAGAGGGCGGTGTTTAGGAATTCCTGCCTTTTCACCGAACCACGCACGTATGCCCCCCATTTCTGAACATTGGCGTTGCGACTGTTGGAGAATACAGAACGGGCTTTGGTGACAAATGGTCCACTATAGACGGCGTTCAATTCCTCTTGCTCGTTGAGCGGAATGCCTGCAATATTGATGGTTTGGAACCATTGTTTTATTTCACTTTCCGTACCCTCACATTCATAGACAAGCAACGGTGTATTTTCTATGAGTGTTTGCTTGTCTTTGGGCAAGGCATGGAAACGGTAGGGCAACTCGTTGCTCATTACTGAAAACTTATCGGTGAGGAAACGACCAAGTGAGGTGATGCGCTGCTGGCCGTCCAACACCTCCAATCTTCCATCTGACAGACGGTTGAAATATAGCAGACCTAATGGGTATTGCTTCAGCACCGATTCGATTACTGCCACCTCTTTCTTTCCATTGTCCTCAGCATAGAGATAGTTTCGCTGGTATTCCGGCTGTATGGTCAATCTGCCCGAAAGACCGTAAAGACCTTTTTCCTCCAATTCGTTGTACACAAATCCATCGCACAGCTCCGCGACGGTGTATTTTTTCAGTTCAGTATGCATAATGTTGAATGTTAAATAAAGAGCCGCTGTCGGTGTCGCTCCGATTGTGGTCTCTGCCCAGCGGCTTTGATGTCAGGTATTACTACCATTTGAATTTGCTCCCTTTCCCTGTAAGATAACTCGACCCATCAGACAGAAGAGCCAAGAGAATACATAAGGTAATCATCTTTACTGTTGTTTTGTTAATAATTATGTGACATACGCTTTACTATAATCAAATTTCATTCAAGCTGTCGATTGCTTCGTCAAGACTGTTGACAGCATTCTCGAGAGCATCGATGGCTTCTTGCATCTGTTCGCCACGTTCGCTGTCTTGCAGGCCTTCGGGCATGTTGTCGTACTTCATTTCCTCGTCGTCCTTCATGGATTCGAGTTTGTCTTTGATTTCGTTTAGTGAAGCTAAATACTTCGCAATTTCTTTTCTTCCTTGTGCGTTCATAATTTATTGTTTTTTACGGATTATTATTCTTCTGTATAGGACTTTACCAAAGAGGCTGGGGCCTTTGCCACGCCAGATTGGTTTATCGTCATCAAGGCCTATAATATCGTATTGTTCAACACAATGTTTATCAAGGAACGAAATGGGGACACCCATCATACCATTATAATCTATGGGTATTGCATCAGAATAAGGAACCTCAATAGCATCGCAATTGTCGTACTGAGAATAAGCATGTTTATCTTTGAGGTCTTTATGTTTGCTGTATTTGAGATTGTCATCCATAGTCATTAATTCTAATGGCTGATGACGACGGCCATGGTCTATGTTGGTAAACCATACGCTTGGGGAACGGCCAAGAATCTCGCCATTCACAATTTTGTACTTGCTACCTTCCTTGCCCTTAGAAACGAACTGCTGTTGTAGTTCAGTTGGAATGCGGAATAGGATATCTTGACTCATGGAGGTCTTTCCTGTCCACATTTGCCCAGATTTGATATAAGGGAACACCTCTTTATATGTGATACAGTTTTTGTTGCTAATCAGAAGGAATTGTTTGCCAGAATCTATTATCCAAGCAAAGAACTCCCTAAATATTGAAAAAGGTGGATTGGTCACAATCACATCCGCCTCGTCTCTGAGTTTTGTCACCTCTTTGCTGCGGAAGTCACCATCGCCTTTGAGATATTGCCATTGCAGGTCGTTGATGTCGATGTAGCCGTCGCCACTTGCATCGCGCTCGAGGACGAATATCTTGCCGTGCGAGCGAGTCTTCTTTTTGTCATATTGAGGAGAGCGGGTCTCGAACTCTGTCTCGAATAGCGACAGTTGAATGCCGTAGCGTTCCTGTTTGCACTCGATGGCGTAGCTGGTACTGATAAGTTTCTTTAAGCCCAGACGTTCAAAATTCTGGGCGAAGTATTTGGTGAAATTGCTCCACTCAGGGTCGTCGCAGGGCAGCAGTACCGTCTTACCACGGAACACATTGGGGTTATAGTCGAGGTATGCCTCTACCTCACGTTCTATGTCGTAGTATTGAGTATAGAACTCATCCTGTTTTGCCTCTCGGGCATTGGTCAATGTGGTGTTTGCCATTGTGATTGACAGCTTTGTGCATTGCCATCAATCACTATTGGATACAAGAAAGGTGTAGACCTTTCTATCACATTCACGAGGAGCGTCGGATAAACCCCGTATGTACATCTAGATTGTCTACACCTATTGGTGCAAACATACTAATTAGATGTACATTATAAGAGTACGTCCACTCTCCGTGAACTATTATCCGTAATTAAAATCTCCAGTTTCCGACGCTTTTGATTCGAATGTGAATAATAGTAATGCTGTTAATATTTCATTCTTAAAGCCTCGTCACTCTTGGGGCTTTTCAGGTTGCAAAAATACACTTTTTTTTGGAATGGCATAAAAAATATTTGCGTAAAGAGGTAGGAGAATGACGTAGAACAGCTATTAAATGTTTGTTGAGTAACCTAATAGCATGCATCTGCAGAAGTCGGCTAATCCGGATGCTATCAGAAAGAAACCGTTGGGGATTGCCTCTCCTTGCCACCATGTACTATTTGCTAACCAACCATTCGATGGATGCATGCTATGCTACAAAGAAAAGCTTGTTTTTTTCTCTATGCGGAGAAAAAGTTGTATCTTTGCAACATGAAAGAATACATTCACAAGGTCAAGTATTACGAGTGCGACCGGATGGGTATCACGCACCATTCTAACTATATACGCTTTATGGAGGAGGCCCGCGTGGACTTGTTGGACCAGTTGGGTTACGGCTTTGAGAAAATGGAGGCCGACGGGGTGGTGTCGCCTGTGATGGCGGTAAACTGCACCTACCGCAAGAGCACTACTTTTCAGGACCAGATTTCCATCGAGGTGAAGCTGGTAAAGGTGTCGACGCTGAAGTTCAGTTTTGCCTATGTGGGCAAGGTGGGCGACGAGGTGGTCTTTACGGGTGAGAGCACCCATTGTTTGATGGAGAAGGGCAAGCCTGTGGTGCTAAGGAAACGCTATCCAGGACTTTTCGACACCGAGGAGACAAAGGAGCCAACTCACTAAGAATGGGTATTTGCCGATTGGATTATTATCTGTATCTTTGCAACGCATTAAAGATAGGTTGGATGCCTTCTTGTGATATTTAACTGTGTATGTATTAGATTGTTGAATTATGGAAAAACAAAAACTTTATTGGGGCAAAACGATTTTGGCCTTTTTGATAGTTCTGCTGACAATGCCGCTGGGACATGCCCTGATGCGTGTGATGGAGCAGACGATGAGCTTTACCACCATGAACCGCTGTGCCTTTGCCATGGGTGCTGTGGGTTTGGCGCTGGCTGTATTTGGCGTTTTCGTCAAGGGCGATACCAAGCAGACGCTTTTTGGCCTCTTTGGCGGCCTGCTGTTCTGGACCGGCTGGGTGGAGTTTCTGATGGGCTATTTCGCCGCCCGCTACGGCACACAGTACGACCTGGTGGGCTCGGGCACGGTGCAGACCATCACCCAGTATGTCGACGGACTCGGCGTGCAGCACCAGACGCTTATCAACGGCGTGGACATCAACTCCATCGACCACGACACCCTGAAGGAACTCACGGGCTCGAAACCCGAATACCTCACCATGCCTGCTTCCTTTGGCTTTTGGGCTATGTTTATGGTGCTGTATATCTTCGGCACCAAGACGGGTTGTTGCGGCATGAACTGGCTGCAGAAGGTCTTCTTTGGCAAGAAACGCGTTGAGATTGTCCCCAACAATATGAGTCGCCACACGTCGCTCACCACTTTCTTGGAACTGAACGTGATGATGTGGACGGTATATCTGCTGCTGATGTTCCTCTACGACCCCACTTTCTTTGGCGACAGCCATCCGGTCACCATTGTGATTGCGTTGATATGTCTGGTGGGTTCGATCTTTATCTTCCGCAAGGAGCTGCACCTGCAGGGTTGGGGTCCCAACTTGCGCATGGCTATAGCGTGTGTGCTGGTGCTGTGGACAGCCGTGGAGGTCTTTGCCCGCAACGGCCTTCTGACCGAGTTTTGGGTGGAGCCGCAAGAGCATGTGACCGAGATTGTCACCATGGCCGTTTTCTTTGTCGCCCTCACCATCTTCCTTATCATCCGTGCCCGCAAGAGCAAGCCGGTTGAGCAATAATAATGAAAGTTTCTATCTTATTTTATCTATCTTAATCTATCAAATCTATCACATCTATGGAATCTAAAGAATTTACCGTTACAGGCATGAAATGTGAACATTGTGAGGCCAAAGTGGAGGAGGCACTAAAGGCCCTCCCTGGCATAGCCTCTGCCAAGGCTGACCGCACGGCTTGCAAAGTGGCCGTTTCCTTCGACCCCGCCGCCGTCAGCCCCCAACAGATGAAAGAGGCCGTGGACGACCTTGGCCGCTTTGAGATGCAACTCTGACGGAATGATTAAACAGACAATTCCTGTGGTGGGCATGGCGTGTGCCGCCTGTGCCGCCAATGTGGAACGCAAGCTCAACGCGCTGGAGGGCATTGCATCAGCCTCGGTCTCGCTCCCTACTCGCACGGCGTTGATAGAGTACGACCCCGCCCGGATTACGCCGCAGGCCATGAAGGAGGAAATCAACGCCATTGGGTTCGACTTGGTGATAGAGGCCGACCGCGACGTGGAAGAGATTGAACGCCAAGAATATGTCAGCCTCAAGCGCAAGACGCTGCTCTCGTGGTTCTTCTCGCTGCTGGTGATGGCCGTTGCCATGAGCTGGATTCCCATCGGCTTGCAGTTGGTGGGCAACTTGGTGGCCATGGTGCTGGCCTTATGCAACATGGTCTTTTGTGGCCGCCAGTTTTATGTGGTTGCATGGAAACAGCTGCGCCATGGCTGGGCCAATATGGATACGTTGGTGGCTCTCTCCACCGGTATTACTTTCCTCTTCAGCGCTTTCAACACCTTTTGGGGCGACAAAGCTTGGGGCGTTCGCGGCATGGAATGGCACACCTATTACGAGGCTTCGGCGATGATTATTTCTTTTGTGCTAACCGGCCGCCTGCTGGAGGAGAAGGCCAAGGACGGTACCGCCAGCTCTATCCGCCAGCTGATGGGCATGACGCCCAAGACTGCCCATATTGTGGAGCGGAAAGAGAAACGCGATGCCGAAGGCAACGTTGTAGAACCTGCCGTGGTGCGCGAAGTGCCTATCGCCACGATAGAGAAGGGTGACATCTTGGAGGTGCGGCCGGGCGAGAAGGTGCCTGTGGACGGCGAGGTGATTTATGCTGAGAGCTTTATGACTCCCGATGCGGCCTATGTGGACGAGAGCATGATTACGGGTGAACCTACCCCCGCCGAGAAGAGGAAAGGCAGCCAAGTGTTGGCCGGCACGATACCTAGCCAGGGCATTTTCCGCATGCGGGCCCGCCAAATAGGGGAGGAAACAGCCCTGTCGCAGATTATCCGCATGGTGCAGCAGGCCCAAGGGTCGAAGGCTCCGGTTCAGCGTATTGTCGACAAGGCGGCGCGGGTATTTGTGCCCACGGTGGCAGCCTTGGCACTCATTACTTTCTTGACTTGGTGGATAGTGGGTGGCAGCGAGGCGTTGCCGCAGGCTATCCTTTCGGCTGTGGCGGTGCTGGTGATAGCATGTCCCTGCGCCATGGGATTGGCTACGCCTACGGCCCTGATGGTGGGCATTGGCAAGGCGGCGGAGAAGCAGATCCTCATCAAGGATGCCGCAGCGTTGGAGAACCTGCGCAAGGTTGACACATTGGTGACCGACAAGACCGGCACCCTCACGCTGCCCAACCAACACATCGATTTCACCAAGGCCGACGACCTGCCTTTGGAGGTTCGCGAGAGCCTGAAACCCCATGCTCGCGAGGCTATGGAACTGCTGCAACAGGAGGGTATCGAGGTCTACATGATGAGTGGCGATAAGGAGGAGGCTGTCCGTTTCTGGGCCGAAAAAGCCGGTGTCAACCATTATCAGAGTAAGGCGCTGCCCCAGGACAAAGAGAATTTGGTGAAACGGTTGCAGGGTGAAGGCCATTGTGTGGCCATGGTGGGCGACGGCATCAACGACACCCAGGCGTTGGCATTGGCGGATGTGGGCATAGCCATCGGACGCGGTACCGATGTGGCCATGGATGTGGCACAGGTGACGCTGATGGGCGACGACCTAAGGGCATTGCCCGAAGCGGTAAAGCTGAGCCGCAGAACCGTTAGCATGATTTGGCAGAATCTCTTCTGGGCCTTTATCTATAATATTGTGTGTATACCTTTGGCTGCCGGCGTGCTTTATCTCTTTGGCATCCATTGGCAGGTAACCCCGATGTTGGCGAGTGCCTTGATGGCTTTTTCAAGTGTGAGCGTGGTGCTGAATAGCTTGCGACTGAAGTGGGTGAAATGAGCGGGACGAGGCTCCTCACACGCGCAGGTTCAGCCCGGCCAGGATGGTTTCGGGACAGAAGTTGAAGACGGCATCCATCTCGCCAGCCATGGAGAAGCCACAATGTTCGCAGCCACCGGCTTCGCCACATACGGGGATGGGGTGCTTGGAGCCGTCGGTGAGCACGTAGTTGGTCATCCAGCAGCGTTTCTTGAATTGGAGGTCTTTCATGCGCGTGAGGCCTGCCTTGGTGTTCATGACGGGGTAGCCTTTGCGTTTGTAGGCGATGATGGTGTCGATTACTTGCTCGCGCTTGTCCTGTGGGAGGGTGAGGTATTCGGTGCCCGGGAACTGGGTGTGGAAATTGAACGATACGGATTTGATGTAGGGACTGTTCTTTACATACTCCAGCAGCTGCGGTACACTATCGCAGTTGAGCGTGTTGACCGACATGGAAACCGAGAGGGCTTTGTGGTGACAGCTGGCCACATTCTCCTCCAGGCGGGCGAAGGTGCCTTCGCCACGCACGGCATCGTGTGAGGGACCTATGCCGTCCAGGCTCACCCAGATGCTGTCGGCATGGCTGTTGGGGAAAGGCTTTTGGGCATTGGTGGTAATGGTGCAGGAGTAAAACCCTAACTCGTGAGCAAGGTCGCAGAGGTCGTCCACCGTCTTGTCGCCGTCGCGCCACAGGAAGGGCTCGCCTCCCTCGAAGTCAACAAAACGCGAGCCTAATGACAGACAGTATTTCAGCTCTTCGCGTATCTGTTCATAGCTCTTGCTGGTGGGATTGGTGTGGTTGTAGACCGAACAATGCTTGCATGAAAGGTTGCAACGGTCGCTGATGAAGAGGACGCTCTGCATGGGTGCGCGGCGACCGAAGAATTTGGCCCGGATGAACCATTGGGCCAGATAGCACATCTGTGAGAGTTTGTTTGCCATCTGTTATTGAGTTTTTTTTGTTGGACGCTGTATTATCGCAAAATTAGTAGGATAATCTTGACCACGATGATGATGAGGCAGAAGCCGCTCACGATATTGCGGGCGGTGAGCCAGCGGATGAGAAACCAGTCGAGGCCTGCCTTGCGCACACCTTCCCAGTCTTTGCCCATGTTGCCCAGCATCTTGCGTGGGTGCTCCAGCTCTTTGCTGAAGTCGGCCTTGCGGCAGAACTGTATCAACGACCAGAAGAGCCAGATGGAGCGTGGCAGCACCAACACCACGGCTAGGTAGGCCCAATGCAGCCAGCCGAGACATACGGCCACCACTACACAGAGGTAGGGCAGGAAGTTGACCAACCAGCTCATGGTTAGCTTGGCAGAGTCGGTCTTGAGCAGTCCCGCAAGGGTGGTCTTGTCGCTTGCTGCGTCGCCTTCGAGGTCAATCATGCTATGGGTGTAAAGGATGTTGACCACCAGCAACCCGATGGGAATGGAGATGGAGAGCACCCGCCAGTCGAGCATGCCGGAGGCAGCCCAGTAGACTCCTTCCATCAGCAGCGGACCGAAAATCAGTCCGGTAACCAGCTCGCCCATTCCCCAATAGCAGAACTTGATAGGAGGGGCGGAGTAGAAGAACCCCAGCAGGGCGGTTATGGCGGCGATGATGAGAATGCTCCATTCACGTTGCCAGCCGATGATTAGGCCACAGGCTATGGCCACCAATGCGAAAGCAAGGATGGCACCCCTCAGCTGTCCCACGGTGGCAGAGCCGTCGGTGAGGTAGGGGTATTTGGCTGTATAGGCTTTGATGCCTTTGCGCACAACTTTTTCGCGGTCTTTCAGCATGTCGGCTTTGTAGTCGAAGTAGTCATCTAATAGGTTGCAGGCCATGTGGGCGCACCAAACGCCAAAAACGGCAATCGCGGCAATCCACCAGGAAAAGGTTTCTGCTCCTATGGCGATGGTCACCGCCAGTATCGAAGGCATCAGGCTCTGCATCGTGGCCCCCACGCGTCCGTTTTTCAGCCAGACAGAGAAGGTGTTTTTGCTCATTTCGTCGGTTATCTGATAATTTGTAGTTGTTTATGTTTTATCCGCATTTGACAATTGAGGTGCAAAGATACGAAAAAAAAGTAGATGACGCGTTTGGCACCTTTTTTTTACCAAAATCGGTCATTAGGGTTTATGGCAGATAAGTTTTTAGGCAACCTCTAAAAATTGCCCTGAAGGAGCATTAATACACTCAGCCCAATGGTGGCGCCTTGGGTGGACCAAATCAGTTGCAATGTGCGCCCTGGATGGGCAAAAGCTTATATTTGATTTTTTTTTAAGTAATGGGGTGAATTACACCCCATTGTGGCTAAAGATTTGAGGTGCGAGACCTATTCGATTTTGAACTCCACAGGGATATTCATTTCGGTACGGACAACGCGACCATTCAGTTTGGCGGGTTTCCAGCGGGGCATGTCAAGCACCAGACGCAGGGCCTCCTCGCCGCAACCGCCTCCAATGTCGCGAAGCACCTTGGCATTGCTGACGCTGCCGTTCTTCTCTACCACGAAGGTGACATAAACTTGACCGCTGATGCCTCTGTTCCAGGCCGCTGCAGGATAACGCATGTGCTGACGGAAATAGAGGTCCAGTCCGGCCTGTCCGCCCGGGAAGGCGGCATCGTAGTCAACGTCAAGGAATATCTCTTCATCCGTGGGTGCCATGTAGCCGGGGTCATTCACCGTGGCGAAGGTAGTGGAGGCTGGTGGCGTGGGTGGCACTTTGTGGCTTGCGGCAATACCGGTGGCAGGTAGGTCGGCTATCTCTATTTTTTTGCCATTTTCATATTTGATAACCTCCACCTTCTCCTTTGGAATGGACAGTATGGTGGGTGAACCTTCCAACTGGTAGAAGATATGGTACTCGCCGATCTCTACATTGCGTCCTTTGATTACCTCCGTTTGGTGGGTGACGATAAGGGTGTTCTCGTTGGTGCAGGAAATGTCATGATGCTGATTGGCGGGGTCGAGTTTGTCGCCCTGACTGAGACGAATGATCATCACATCGTTTTTTGCTATTTTTAAGTAAAACGGCGTGTTGGAAATGCCTTGATAGTAGACGTTGCATTCGCCCATCTCCAGGTAGTTGGTACGGATGGCATAGCCATCATTGGTTACGATAATGTGTTGAGCCTTCGCTGTTTGCGAAAGACAGAACATGCACAGGAATAATAAAAGATAGTTTTTCATAATTGGTATTGTTTATAGTTTACACGATGCAAAGATACAAAAAATATTGAATTTACAAGTGTTTATGCCGATTTTTTCCATTTTTTTGTTTCGAAACTACTTTCTGACGACTCCTCCAAGATGGTGAAAAATGCGAAAAATAATTATTTTGTTGGAGAATAAAATTTTTTTTGTATCTTTGCAATTCCAACGCAGCCACGGCATTTTGTGTTAACTGCGTAGGAAACAATAGGAAAGATGGCAGAGCGGTCGAATGCGGCGGTCTTGAAAACCGTTGACCTGCGAGGGTCCGGGGGTTCGAATCCCTCTCTTTCCGCCAAAGAAACGCTGCAAAATAGCTTGAAGTACTATTTTGCAGCGTTTTTCTTTATCCATGTGAGTCAATTCGTGAGCCATTTTTAACGGTTTACCGGTACACCTGCAAACCTCTTTGTTTAGGCGTAGATTTTATTTAGTCGTAATACACCAAGTTGTCAATTATTTTGGTTCATCCGCTAAATGGATAGGTGGAGTCGTGTAGGGCGCGGGATACGATAGGGGCTATTGCATATTGCATGGTCTCCTATAACATTGTGGTACGGCAATATCCTATGCACTATTTTTAGTGCAATATTCTGTAGTATTTGCACTATTTTTAGTGCATGTCGGGATTGTTCCGTATTTTTCAGTCAGGAACAGAAATACGATATCCTAATGATTGACAATGGCGGTGACCACCGTCAGGGGTGTTGCCCTATGCCCAGAATGGGAGTTAGGCAACACCATTCATACTGCTCGCCTGGTGGATTCTAAGCACCAATCGGCAGCGAGTTTGACGGAGGGTAGGGGTTCTGTTTTTCAGCCCATCCAGCCGGTACCTTTGCAGTGGGCGTATTCCCGTTCCATCTCAAGGAACCAGTCGTAGGCCATGCTCTCTGCCAGCAGGGGCTCTAATGTATGGTCTTCGCGTACCCGCTCCCAGCAGCGACTGATGAGGTAGCGGAAGCGGGAGAGGTTGCGATGGTGGTAGTTAGTGTCGCTGCCAATAAACACGTGCTCCCAGTCAATCAGATGCGTTGCCGCCTGCATTAGTCTCAGCAGACTTTCCACGTGCAGCCCCAGTCCCCATAGTTTGTCGCTGTACTCCTCCATCACCATGCTTTCGCCGCGCATTACCGCCGGCTCGTCAATCTCCCATTCATAGCCTTGCTCCACGCGATGGCTGTAGCGTGCCCATCGTTTGTAGAAATCTTCTTCCAACTCTTTCAGTTGTTTCTGTTGGAGGAGGGTGGTCGTGCCGTTGCTCCATGCCATAAGAGTACCCTTGCTCTTGATTCTTTTTCTTTTTGTGTTCATGATTTTTGTAATTAAAAGGTGAATTAAAAAAAAACACATTTTCAGCATGCCCGATATGTCAAATAACTCTCCGTGACAAGGACAAAAAGTCCCCTTCAACGGATGCTTTGGGCAACCTGAAATGCAAATTCTTTTAATTAAAAATCTTGAATATAAAATAGTTAGAGCATGGTGCTAATTCCTTTTATGTCCGACAAAGATACTATTTTTATTTGGATTAGTTGCCAAAAGAAGTGAAAAATGATTAAAAAGGCTAGAGATGTGTTGGATAATCCGCTATAATAATAGAAAATGGATTATGACTCGGGAAGTGATATTGACATAAAGGTGGGGCACATCTTGTTCCTTGGGTTTAATTTCCTCTGGGTTGTAGGCTGCGGCGGTAGTCGCTGGGCGACTGGCCGAGGTGCTTGGTGCAGTAGCGGCTAAAGTAAGAGAGTGAAGTGAAGTTCATCCGGTCGGCTATCTGCGTGAGCGACAGGCGCTCATCGTTTAGGTATTTCTTCAATATGGGCACTGTGGCGCGGTCGATGAAGCTGCTGACGCTGTGGCCGGTGACGCGCTTGACGGTGGCGGAGAGGTATTTGGTCGATACGTTCAGCCGCTCGGCGTAGTAGCTGACATCGCGCTCGGTGCGACTGATGCCGGTGGCAAGCAGGTCGGTCAGATGCCGGACGATGGTGGCGGTGCGGTCGCTGTGGGTATCGGTGGCGTCGCGACGGGCGTGGAGCTCGAAGATGTCGTACATCATCGTCAGGCAGAGGCTCCCCATCATCTCGCGGTAGAAGAGCAGGTGGCGGT
>JAEEHQ010000137.1 GCA_016280915.1 Bacteroidales bacterium | reverse complement strand
GCCAACGGTGTCATCATCATCACCACCAAGAAGGGTAAGGCAGGCGACGCAACCGTCAAGCTCGACGCTCGTTTCGGTTCCAACAGCCGTCTCATCCCTCAGTACGATGTGATTGACGACCCTGCAACCTACTATGAGCTCGCTTACAGGAGGCTCTTTGGAAGTTACTATTACTCCGGCCACACCTTGGCAGAGAGCTATGCATTTGCCGACAAGAACCTGTACGATGAGAAGAATGGAGGTCTCGGTTACAAGGTTTACACCATTCCTGATGGCCAGAAGCTGATCGGTACCAACTTCAAGCTCAACCCTAACGCCAAGCTTGGTTATTCCGACGGCGAGTACTACTATATTCCGGATGATTGGTACAAGGAGACATTCCACAACTCTTTCCGTAAGGAGTACAACATGTCTGTCAGCGGTGCCAACGACAGGTTCAACTACTATGGCTCCGTAGGTTACCTTGATGATGGCGGTATCATCTCCAACTCAAGGTTCCAGCGTTACACCGGTCTCATCAATGCAGACTATCAGGTGAAGAAATGGATGAAGGTTGTTTCCAGTTTCAACTACACCCACTCCAACTCGCAGACCAACGGTTCCAACGGTTCCTGGGGATCCTCAGGAAACGTTTTCTACGTCGCCAACAACATGGGTCCTATCTATCCTCTCTACGTGAGGAATGCCGATGGTACCATCAAGACTGAGAACGGACGTACTATCTACGACTCCAACAACACCAACTTCATGCGTCCTGCCACCGTCGGTAACGCTATCCGTGACAACGAATACGACCACGACGAGTATCTCAAGGACGTCATCACCGGTAAGGGTGGAGTAATCCTGACCCCTGTCAAGGGTCTCACCCTCACAGCCAATGTTTCCATGACCAACTCAACCTCCAGGGAGGTCGAGCTCGGCAGCATATTCGGTAGTTCGGCATCTGTCGATGGTTCTTCATATGTTTACTCCGGAAGGATGTTCACCGTGAACCAGCAGTATCTTGCCAACTACAAGTTCCACATCGCAGATGTCCACAATTTCGAGCTTCTCGGTGGATACGAGCAGTACAAGTACACAACCCAGAGCCTCTGGGGTGCCAACAACCACCTTTTCGACCCTCTCAACGGCGAGCTTGACAACGCCGGCGGAACTAAGAGCAAGCAGCTCGGTTCTTCCACCAGCCAGTATATGACTGAAGGTTTCCTCTCCAGGGTCCAGTATGACTATGACGGCAAGTACTTCCTGAGTGCTTCCTACCGCCGCGATGCTTCTTCCCGTTTCGCAAAGGGACATCGCTGGGGTAACTTCTGGTCATTCGGTGGAGCTTGGCTTATCAGCAAGGAAGACTTCATGCAGAATGTAGGCTGGGTAGATATGCTCAAGCTGAAGGTCAGCTACGGACAGCAGGGTAACGACAACCTCGGCGGTCTCTTCCCTTATTCTGACCAGTATCAGCACAAATACAATGAGGATACTAATGAGTATTCCCTCTCCCTCAGCTACAAGGGTAACGAGAACCTGACCTGGGAGACTTCCAAGTCCTTCAATGCAGGTTTCGACTTCGAACTCTTCAACAGCTATCTCAATGGTTCCTTCGAGGTATTCTCCAGGAAGACCGAGGACCTTCTCTATTCCAAGAACGTGCCTTATTCCGCTGGTAACCCTACCGGTGTCATCCCTGTGAACGTAGGTTCCATCAGGAACAATGGTTTTGAACTTTCCCTCGATGGTACCGTCATCAGGACCAAGAACCTCTTCTGGGGATGGAACGTCAACCTCAGCCACTACACCAACAAGATCCTCTCCCTCGATGAGAGTGTATCCGAGAAGGGTATCCGTGGAAGCAACTTCATCTATACCGTTGGCGGTTCCCTCTACCAGGCTTACCTCAGGAAGTATGCCGGTGTCGACAAGGAAACCGGCCAGGGTCTCTATTGGAAGCACATCGACGAGGTCAAGGATGCTGACGGCAATGTCACAACTCCTGAATCCGACGAGACCACCACGGTGTTCTCCGACGCTACCCAGTATGATGTAGGTACTGTCCTTCCTAAGCTCTACGGTGGTTTCGGTACCTCCCTCAACGCTTACGGCTTCGACTTCTCCGTACAGTGCAGCTTCCAGCTCGGTGGCAAGTACTATGACGGTTCCTACCAGCAGTTGATGTGGACCCAGGATCAGACCGGTTCCGCTTGGCACAGGGATGCCCTCAAGGCTTGGACTCCTGAAAACACCGACACAGACGTTCCTCGTCTCGATGGTGACACCCAGGTTGCCCAGACAGCTGTCGACCGCTTCCTCATCTCATCCAACTATCTTAGCATCAATAACGTAACCTTTGGTTACACCTTCCCTAGAAGTCTTGTTGAGAAGGTGGCTCTCAAGGGTGTCAGGGTATATGTCGCAGGTGAGAACCTCGCAGTATTCTCCGCCCGTCAGGGTGTCGACCCACGCTTCTCCATGGGTATCGGTGGTATGACCGGCGGTTCTGGTATCAATACATCAGGCTACTCTGCAATGCGCACCATCACAGGTGGTATTACTCTTACTTTCTAATCTGAAAACTATAAAACGCTTACAGAATATGAAACTCAATAAATTATTTCTCATAGCAATCGCCGGTGCTTTCCTGGCTGCATCCTGCTCCGATATCGACGACCTCAAGCCGTTGAGTGGCACTATGCTCGCCTCACAGGTCCAGGAGACCAATGCACTCGTTCCTTCCAGGGCTTCCGCATCCTTCACCGGTATGTTTTCATCCATCGGCCAGCCGCAAAAGATGTACAGCACTCCTGATGACTGGGAGTTCCTGATGATTCTCTTCTGCAATGACCTTGAAGGCCCTGACGCCTTTATTCCTGATAACAATTACAACTGGTTCTCTGTCTGCGGCGAGTATTCTTCCCGCAACGCCAACTACCGTAATCCTGCAATCCGGTACAGGACCCCATACAATATGATCGGTTCCGTGAACACCTTCCTGCTCAGTATCGGTGAGACGGATGATCCTACTCTGGTCAACATGCTTGCACAGGCAAAGGTCCTGAGGGCATATTCCTACTGGTGTCTCGTTTCCGATTTCCAGTTCAACTACCAGGTCGCTGCCGACAAGCCTAGCGTTCCGCTCGTAAACGAGTTCACCGAGGACTTCACCAACAACCCTCGCGCAACCGTGAAGGAGATCTACGACTTCATGCTCGAAGACCTCAATTATGCTGTCGAAAACCTCGCGGGTGCTGAAGCACGTACTAACAAGGCTTATATTGATGAGCAAGTTGCCCGTGGTATCCGTGCACGTGTATATCTTGAGATGGGTGAGTGGCAGAAGGCTTATGACGACGCTGTCGCAGCTGCCGAGGGTTACACCCCTGCAACCATTGAAGAGGTTTCCAAGCCATCATTCATGGATATCAAGGAGCACAACTGGATCTGGGGTTACGATATGACAGTCGCTATGGCTCAGAGCGGTAAGGTCTCAACGACTTCCAGCTGGCTCCGTTCATTCTCGGCTTATGCATATGCTCCGTCCTGCCAGTGCTACACCTGTATCAATACCCTGCTTTACAACAAGATCCTGGCTGGTGATGTCCGTAAGGGCTGGTGGGTTGACATGAATCTTGAGTCACCTCTTCTCAATGGTCTTGCATGGCCTGGTTTCCCGGATGTCGCCAATGCAGACGACGGCGGCGATGCTAAGCTTCCTTACATCCCTTACACCAATGTCAAGTTCGGTTGCTATACCGTAGGTACCGAAACAAATGAAGAGGATATGCCTCTGATGCGTGTAGAGGAAATGATTCTTATCCAGGCAGAGTGCCAGGCACGTCTCGGCAATACCGGCCAGGCTACCTCGATCCTTACCAACTTCGTCAAGACTTACCGCGAGCCTGATTACAATGTCGCTGAAAGGGGTCTTTCCCTCCTCGACGAGATCTGGTTCCAGCGCCGTGTCGAGCTTTGGGGCGAGGGCTTCGGTATCAAGGATTGCAAGCGTCTGAACAAGCCTCTCGTAAGGTTCCACGACGACTCCAACAACATGCCGGCTTCATTCCGCTTCAATCTCCCTGCTGACGATCCTTATCTCCTTATGAGATTCTCCCAGGGTGAGCTTAACACCAACTTCGGCATCGTTGACAACACTGGTGGACACCAGCCGGTTATCGATGAGAACAAGTCCCTCCGTGATGGTGTAACTGACTAATTATAAACAATTGTATTATGAAAAATTTATATAGGATTTTAATCGCTCTCCTCGCTTTCTCCTTCATTGCGGTTTCCTGCAAGAACCAGGAGTTCGAGTACATCCCGGGGGATCCTGAGACTTCAGGTTGCTACGGTGTTTACTTCCCGACGCAGGATGCAAGCGGAAGCCATACCTACGATCCTACCATGGAGCGTTCGGTTACTATCACGGTTTCCAGGACCAACAGCACGGGAGCCATCACCGTCCCTTACACGGTTACCACTTCAGAAGATGGTGTTTTCAATTTCGGGACCATCAACTTTGCTGACGGACAGACTGAGACTGAACTCCTCGTTACCTTCCCTAACGCAAAGGTCGGTGTCGACTACTCTTTCTCCGTCCAGATCGATGACAAGCAGTACGCTTCGCTCTACAATGAAGGAGCGATTGCACTTGATTTCTCGGTGCTGATCGTGGAGATGGTGACGTTGAAAGACGAATCTGGAAAACCTACCAAAGTCCAATTCCATGTAAATAATGACTTCCTCGGTGATTTCGGCTACAGTGAGGCTTCTTGGGATATAGAGGGAACCATTCAGTATTATGAAGTGGATGGAGTCCGTTATGGAACGGTTGTTCCTGATCAAGGTGGAATTTGGATGTCTGATGCCGAAATCAAGTTCGTTTGGTATCCTAATCAGACGTACGAAATAGAAGATAAGACATACCAGCCAGTGGAGGTTCCTCTTGGCAGGACTGGATACGAACTCCCAGGATCTGAAGTAGGTGTCGACCATCCTTGTGCTGTTCTTTTCTCTGACTACTATCACCACTATCTTGATGTTAAAAGTAATGACCTTGGGTCTTTCCTCGAGTTCGTTGCGAAGTATGGTGAGAGCTACAAGCTGAGCTATTACGATGGCCATGGCGGGTTCTATTTCAACTTGGTTTATGACATCGAGGGAACCAATTACTGGTATGGTTTCTGTGAAAATTCCGTCGTCGGTATAGCCAACGGTTACCTGCGCGTAGACTATAGTCTGGATCTTGGAACTGACTATACAGTTCAAGGTGTGACTCCGATTTATGTCGAGGCTGGTGTAGATGTAGCGAAAATCAAGTATGCCGTATACGAAGGTGAACTTACCGCCACCCAGGTAGGTTACAAGATTGAAGCTATCACAGCTGGTACCGAAGAAGGTGTAGTTACATTCTCCGATTTTGAGATTGATGAGGAAGAAGCTGTCAAGTATGCCACCCTTGGTGTCCAATTGGACAAGACTGCCGAGTATACATTGGTTGCAGTTGCATATGATGATAAGGACAAGCCGCAGAACAACGCTTCTACAACCTTCCGCCATATCGCTGCTGGTGATACAGAGGAATATGCAGTTGATATCAATGTACTTACCGAAGCAACCCCTGTCCGT